>NZ_JBAXHI010000005.1:0-166678 GCF_037138995.1 Candidatus Chlorohelix sp.
TGTATCATCCGGTTACGATGTCACTTTCACAGCCCCATCTACCGGAGCAAGCGGAACTTTTATCTATCTTGGCATGTTTTCTACCAACTCTATAACAGTGACCACCGATTCCAGCGGTGTAGCAAACCCCGGTACTTTCACCGCCAATACCATAGCAGGAGTATTTACAGTTTCGGTAACGGTTAGCGGCGCTACCAACTTGAATTTCTCAATGACCAATACACCCTGAGAGCGTGTTACAGTTGCAAATTCCAGCCTACCCATACACATGCATCACAACATATATAGAGCCAATGGGCGCAACCGATAAGGGTAGTTATACGTGATATATATATAAATGTAGCTGTGCCAGTAAATGATACGCAGGGCTTTAAATTGACAGCAACCAATTATTGATAGATGCAGCAGGAGCTTAAGGTTGAGCCAGAAAGTTGAAATAAAGCTTTCATCTGAACAAATAACCTTAAAACCGGGTGGTACCGCCGAGCTTACCGTCACCTTGATTAATAATACAAAAGGGGTAGAACGTTTTGAGCTTAGCATAGGTGAACTTACCGCCGGATGGGCGCAACTCGACCAACTTGAGATGCTTTTATATCCTGATGCGCCCGGCAACGAAGGCTCTACAATATTAAGGATTAACCTACCAGCCAATGCTGCGCCCGGTACTTATGCCCCGGTGTTGTTGGTGGGTAGTAGCAGTCAGCCGGGTATAATAGCAAGCCAGCCCTTACTGCTAAATGTTGAAGAAATAAAACAGATAACGCAAGAACTCAAGTTGCAACCGCAAGAGTTACAAACTCGCAAAAAAACAGCCGTAACCCAGATCGGAATTTCCAATAATCAGTACCAGCCGGTCAATCTGAAATTATATGCACGTACTAATGTGCAAGGCATGGAAATTCTGATTAATCCACCGATAGTGACAGTGCCATCGCAAGCGGAAATAACCGCCAGTTCGCTTGAAATAAAGCTACGAAAGCGTAATTGGGTTGGTTCTCCCCGTATGTACGACTTTACGATAGGTATCGAGGGACAGACCACCGAAACAAACGGTGTTATTAATCAAGCGTGTGCTTTACCTTGGCTACGTAGCGTTGCGCTAAGCCCGGTTCTATTGGCGTTGGCGCTGCTATTGCCGTTGGCTTTTGTGTTAATGCTGCTTATTTTGATGTGGCCCTCCGGCGTACAAACAAGCACAAGCAATCAGGCTTTACCGCCTGCTATTTGCACTCCTAGCAATATAACCCTGAACGCAACTCTCAGAATGGGCGAAACCGCCACCGATATAATAATTGTCCAATCGGATGGTTCTCGCCCTCGAAGCGTTTTTCAGGAATCGGTGGATATTTTACCCGGCAATTTTGCCAGCCTGATGTCTATTTCACCGGATGGGCGTAAGTTGGCATACATAACCGCCAAAAATGCAGCTTTGGACAATGCTACTATCAATATATTAGACCTTAACTCACGCTCCAAAACCAGAGCAGTAAGTGTTGCCAATGGATTATGGACTACGCGCCCAACTTGGTCTGCGGATAGCGCCCAACTCGGCTATATAGTTCGCAATACTAATAAGCTGGAATTGTTCAAGGTTGCTGCCAGTGGTAGAGAACGCGAAATATCACTTGGCATACCCGACCAACTTGTACCTGAATATTTTTATGGTGATACCGGTCAGGAGGGACCTCTTTGTTGGTCAACCGATAATTCGCGCATCATTGTTAATTCAACTAATAATGCCTTCACCGTCAATGTAACCGATAAAAAAGTCAATGCTCTCCCCAAATTGGGACAAACCCAAAACTTTGCGATTGTTACCGATAGATTCCAGCAAGTACCTACCAAAAACCTTACCCCTGCACCAGCCCTCGGCGGTGATTGTTTTGTTATAAATTACAGCCAGAATGACCCGCGCTGGCGCAACAGCCAAATCGGGGCGCAGACATTTAAAATTGGCGATTCCGGCTGTGCCATCACCGCCGCTGCAATGCTGCTTAACTATAGCAAAGCGGATACCGACCCCGACCAGTTAAATAGTTGCTTGGGTCTAGATGCAATTCCGATGGATTGGTCTCTTACTGCCGTTCGTTGCAGCAAAGGGGTTTTATCTGGGGCGCAGCGTCAGGACTTTAACTGGGATTCCCTCAACTCAATTCTGAAATCGGGGCAACCCGCCTTAGTAGGTTTTCTAGGTGGTCAAACCGGAACACAATTTGTAGTAGTGGTTAGCGGCTCAGACAGCATTGCGGCTACCTACCGGATTAATGACCCTTGGGATGGTACCAGTTACAAATCGCTTGCCTATTATCTGGAAAAGGGCTATCAATTACGTTGGTTGATAAATTATGGGGCATCGGGTCAAAGCGGTTGTCAGGGGCGGTTCGACACTACTGCCACCCAGCAAACTGGAATAACTCTGACAAGTCCGGTTGATGGCAAGCTTTATAACCAAGCGGTACCGCTTACTTATCAGGTTTCAGGTACTACCAAAGTCAACGCGACATTGAACATGCTAACTACTACCAGCACTGATGGCAACCTATTGCCAAGTGGCGGACTTGAAACCAATTCAAATGTGATACCGGGCGCCATTGTCGAGCAAGATGGCGCATATATCCTTGTGCTAGATAACGGAACTAACCAGATTTCTGCTCATTTTATAATTGACAAAACCCCACCGCGGCTTGATTTGGTGCGCCCAAAATTGAGCGACTTTGACCCAACCGGCACACAAGGTAATCAGCTTGTAGCCAGAAACAAAATATCCCTCGAATTTAAGGCTTCCGATAATTTAAGCGGTGTCTCACTTATAGAGTATAAAATTAATCAAGATGATTGGAAACCATACAATAACGACAGTGTAGCAGTACCGATTACAATTGAAAAAGCGGGTGATTATTCTATTCTTTACCGCGCTACTGACGGCGCGGGCAATCGCACCCCAGAAGGCAACCTCACCTTCGCGCTAATTTCGACTACCGGGCAGGTTACAAGCCAGAGCGGCACTGCCAACCAATCCCCTACTGCGGCGGGTAGCAACCAGCAAGGCGGCAGTAATGGAGCAGGGGAAGGGGCAAATACAACTCCACAGCCTACTGCTATGCCGGGAGTATTGGCAGTAGCTCCAAATGCTTTGAATTTCGATGCTTTCACTAACCAAGCATTCCTGCAACTCTCCAATAGCGGGCAAGGTACAGTGGCATGGAATATTCAGCAACCGAGTGGAACATTAGCATCCCTACTAAAATTTAACTTGCAATCGGGTACAATCCCTCCTAGCGGTAATACTCAGTTAACGGTTAGCCTAAATGCCTTTAACCTAACCCAAGCTCCGATAAACGGCGTATTTAACATTGTATATAACAACGGCGCAGCGCAAATGCCGATAAACGTCGTTATAATTCAACAGCCGACCCCTACCGTACAATTTATTTCACCTATTCCGGGACCCTTAAACGGTAAAACGGTTGATATAAAAGTTACCGCTATACCAACGGGGCTGGCTGCTCCTAATCATATGAGCTTTACAGCCAAATATATTGCGAGCGTTGGCGGTAGCCTTGCGGAACTACCCATTCCCGGACAAGCCAATGCAAGCAATAGTTGGGGTGTTACGTGGGATATTTCAACCTTACCGCCCCAAACCCCGATAGAGATTGGCGGTAAATTGTGTTGGACAGCCGATGAAAGCAATTGTATAAAGCTGGTACAACCGCTGGCGGGGTTGAGTATTCCCAAACCGGCAGCAACCATTACCCTGAATCCTAATTCCGACAAGCTAGGTGGTACAGTCACACTAAGCGCACAGGTTACAGGGGTTTATGACCATATAACTTATACTTACACCTACAATGATGCTACTGGCGCAACCGTTTCTAAAACTCTGGAAAAGTCTAACGCAGCTAATAACAATACCGTAAAGTGGAATACTACCGCAATTCCGCCCCAAACCGGTATCACCCTTGACGCTAAAGTATGTTGGGGTACTGACGATAACGTAGCTAATTGCACTACCCCTACTAATCAGTTACCTTCTGCCTTTACCGTAGAAGCGCCTACGCTAACAGTTAGCCCGCTTAGCAGCACCGATCAAGCGAATGTACCAGTGCTAGTGTCATTGAGCGGCGCTGCTTCTAAAATCAGCAGCGTCAGTACCGTTGTATTTGTTAACTATAAATATATCCCGACAGTAGGCGGGGAACAGGTTGAGAAAAACGACACGGCGACACTCAGCGCGGTTTCAAATGGGGCTGCTACATGGTCAATACAAATAAACACGGCAGCAATGCCCCCACAACAAATCACCTTTACCCCTAAAATATGCTGGGATGGAAATGCTACGGGCATTTTCTGTTATCCGGTGCAAGCAGCAGTACAAGGCACTATTCCCGATTTAATCGCTCAATTTGCCACGCCTATACCAACGGATTTATCCAAATCCACTATTTTGAACGTATCCGGCACACCAACTGCAAGAGTAAAATCAATTCGCTACTATGCTACCTATCAAGCAAATGATGGTACGGCTCGCCCAGACGTGTTGTTAAGCGGAGATGCCAACAGCGCCAATAATTTTGGGATTGCCTTTGATTCAACAGCTTTGGGAATCAAGCCAAATCAGCAAATTATTATAAAATTGAAAGCCTGTAATAGCAGTGGCTATTGCGGACCGTTTAACGCTACCCCGCTGAACTGGAATGTACCTGAAGCGGCAATTAATTTTACATCTCCGGTAACTACCACCCTCAGCCTGAACACCACTATAACGGGTACGGTTACAGGGCGTGGGGCATCTGCGATTATTCTGTTGGCAACTTATCTATCCGACCCTACCAATCCAACTACTGTTATTACAACCTCGCTGACAACAATAAATAATAAAGTAGTATCGGATACCATTAGCTACGTCTGGAGTACCGCTACTATACCGCCACAACCCGGAGTCAAACTTACCTATCGGATTTGCTGGGGGCAAGGGGAATTAGATTCTCAAGACTGCCATACTAAGGATATTACAGATTACAGTAGTTTGACCATACCTGAACCACAGGTAACAAATATAATTGTCAACGGTACTAGCCCCTATAATGTGGTAAATGTTTTACCTATCGCCTTCGATAGTACCGCGTCACCGCTTGCTTCAATTACGATTCCGCTAACTGCTACCATAACCGGAAATAATGTGGGTGGGGTTAAATGGATTCTGAGTGACCTAGCAGGGAGTATAACGCCTACAATATTGCTTCAGAATTCTCAGGTGAACAGCACAACCCCGGAGGCAACTGGAAACCTGCTACTTAATTTGCAACAGCTTTCAGCAACGGTAGATTTACTTAACGACACTTTATTCATTACAGCCGTACCGGTATGGGGAACTGTTTCCAGTGGCGTTTCATATAGCGGTTCTACCAACATTGTTCAACTTAAAATCAAGTTGGTAAACATGACGGTCAGCATGAACAACAAAGGGGCAGCCCCTGTACAATTGGCTCCAGTAAGCGGGTCGCCTACCCCTGCGAATTACTTGATGCTTTCCAGTGTAACTACATTTACAGTAGCCATTCCAGCAAATGCCGCTTTAATCAAACGAGTAATGTTTGATGCTACTTACAAAAACTCTTCAGGGGTCAGTACAACCACCGCATTAAGCACAATTTCAGGACCTAAAAGTATTTTGCCTACCGGATCTGGCCCTTGGACAGTTACTTGGGATCATACCACTGATACGCCTAAAATAGACCCACAAAATGAAATAACTCTACACTGGAGACTCTGTGCTACAGCTTCACCGGATGATTCTGGGTGCCAATCTCCGGGATTAGCGGGCAACCTATCCAGTATTAACGGTCTGACTCTCGGCGGCGCTCGCTTCAATTTGAGTAGCTCTAACCTGACCGACAATCAGCCCGGAACAGTTCCAAAAGCTACTGACTATTTTAATTCTTCGCCACAAGCTTTAATTGAGCTAAGTGCGCTTGATTCGGTTAAATTGGTAAGAATAGTTGCTTATCCTACTAACAACCCGTCCATAGCAAACACGATAATACTGGGTAATCATACCGATGATACCAGCACGCCTTCCAATGCAGTTATTTCATCCGGGCTATTGCAATGGAATTTATCGGCATTTTGGTCCCTCGATGAATCCGGTATAACTACAAAGCTTATAAATAATGCAACCGACCGTAAAGTTTCACTTGGCATCCAGTATTGCACCGAAACTACTCCCGCTACACTGGACGCTGTTACATGTAGCGATTGGGATGGAAAGCTTTTCGCCCAGATGAGTTCAAATTGGAAAGGCTCTTTTGATGCTAATATGGGCGCGGTTGTTTTATGGAAACCATACGATGGCACAACAAACCCGTATGACTCTTATATACAAACGGGCGCACTCTCCACACGTAATCTGACTGCTACTGTGATACCTTTTAGCGGAGTTTCTATTAATTCCAGCAATGGGGTGAGTTTCAATTATACCGTTCAAACAAATTCGGGAACATCCATCGGTACTGCCGCTCTAATGGCTATTAGTAGCGGAAATGATTGGAACTATTCTTGGAATATCGGCGGAATTTCATTCTTAGTTGATAATAGCATTACACGAAGCGTTACTTTGAAAGCCAGCGTAACTTTTACAGTAACAGGGGATGCCAGCCAAAAAACAAAAGATACTGTGATAAAAACTCATGGGCGCACTTAAAAATCAGGATGCGCTTTACTCATCCCGGCTCATATTGACGATTAATAGGTTTACTTCACTTGTTTTCTTTCAGCCATAATAGCTCTCTTTATCAAAAATACTTGAATAAGCGGCGCAATCGTGGCGGTTCTACTTGATTATTGTTATGCAGCGCCACTAAAGAGGAACAGCCAATCCAAGTTTCGCGCGGTTTTCGTACTCCATGCGGCTTCAGAATCTTCAACAGACAACGTGGCGTTGGGTCAGTCAAGAGCATTGCGCCACGACCAAGCAAATCCACCACCACAATCCACCAATCCGGTATTGCTCTGGTTTCAAAGCCCAATTTTTCGGTGTATTTTCCTACCACATGAGATTGACCCATAATTGCCTTAAAATCAGCCCAAGCGGGGTCAGTCCTTAATACAGAGGCGAGATAAGGCATTTCAGGAGCTAATAGCCCGAATAGATAGCGTGAATAGGATAAATCGTTGTCAACACCCCTGAAACGTGGCATAAAAAGCTTCATATGCAGTCTAATGATTTTATCGCCCCGGCGCAAAATAGTGCCATCTTTTAGAGTGGTAGTCCACGGGCGGCGATAGCGACGCTTGACTATCACCAGATAGCCAATTCGGTAAGCCATAAACGGCTCGAAAAAACCTCGCACAAAGTCAAAGGCGATTATTAATTCCAGCCATATTCTCCGCGATATTTGCAAATACTTATCTCCCATACATTTATATTAAACCTATTTGGTTGTATTAAAAGTAGTAAATATAACACAAGTGATGTAATTAGTATGAACATATATGATTATGATTTTACCTTTTCCTTGATTGGATTTTACATTCATTTTACAAATAGAAGATAAAATTAATATATAAAATAGAAAAGCCTTGTGAAAAGTAAGCATTTGCTTAACTCGTAGGTAACGATTGCAGCAGATATGGAGAAAGTTTAAATAACGTATCCGTAGCTTTCGTTTTTTATTAGCTTTTCAGGAGAATATATAGATGTTAACCGCTAAAGAATCTAATTTGCAAGGCACTCTTGCAGGTACCACAGCAGTAACCGCTGTTAAAGGATTGCGCTGGCGCTGGAAGTATGAAGCAACAGCAGCAAGTTCACGGGATTTACGGCTTGATTTTCTGCGGGGCTTGAGCATATTTGTAATGCTGATGGATCATATCGGGGTATTTGGTCCAGATAGTTGGGTTTATTTCCTCACTGCCCGCGGGGAATTTTATATAAGCGCCGCTGAAGGTTTCGTTATCATAAGCGGCTTTATCCTTGGCATAGTTTATTTCAAGGTTATCGAAAAAGAAGGATTGCGCGTTGCTAGTACCAAAATACTGAAACGCGCCTTAAAAATATACTGGCTGGCGGTGGGGTTAACCCTGTTTTTTGTGCTACTGGCAAACTATTCTCCGCTGCAATTATGGGCTGATAGGGAATGGATTGATATTAAAGACCCGATTGACCTGCTAATCGGTACGCTAACAATGCGGTTCGCTTATCATGGCGCCAGTATTCTGTTTATGTACGTGATTTTCCTAGCGATTAGCCCTCTAATTCTCTTTCTGCTACAAGAAGGCAAAACCAAGCACATATTGATAGTAAGCGGGGTTATCTGGTTTGCTAATATGTACTATCCCAGCAATTTCACATTGCCTTTTGCCAGCAACTTTCCGTTGGCGGCATGGCAAATGCTATTCGTTACAACTATGGTAATTGGCTACCATCACCGGGCAATAACTGAGTTTTTTAACGCAAGGGGCAAGTTATATCAGTATTACTCATTGTCAATAGGCGCGATGTCGGTATTGCTACTGAGTCTGTATATTGCTGAAATCAACGGTGGCGTAGAAAATATCTTCGGGTCAATTGATGTGCATTTCTACATCGCAGACCTACACGATAAATCTTTGCTGCCGCCGGAGCGTATGTTTGCAATCTTCATAATATTCCAAGGGCTTTTTCTGATTTCTACTTGGCTCTGGAAACTATTGCAACCTATGGTGGGTTGGCTATTAATCCCGATTGGCGAAGTTAGCCTTTACTCCTTTGCTATGCACTTGGTTGTCATTGTCATTTTCTACAATATACCGGGCGTGCGCGACCTGCCCTATTTCCTTTACGGTTTCGCCCTACTCGCTTCAACACTACTATTGTGGGCTATGGTAAAAACCAAGTTTCTATTCTCGATAATACCGCATTAAGCTTAAAATAAATCACTATAAACCCTTTCCAATTGTAAAAAAGCAATGGAAAGGGTTTTTTTATGTCTATCTACCCTATATTCACCGACTTAGACCTCATTATTAATTCTCATAAACTATGATTAATGAAGTGAAATCGGTAGTATCAAAATAATTTCCCCTCCCGTATGAGTGTATTATTCGCTTTCATGCCTGAACCATAATAAATTTTCATAGTGAAAGAAAGGGACAAACATAAAATGAAAATCGGTATTCCAAAAGAAATATATCTTGGTGAAACCAGAGTAGCGTTAATTCCCGGTCTTGTTGGGGTTCTAAAAAAACAAAAGCATGAAGTTTTTATTGAAAAAGGCGCGGGTAAACTGGCATTTTGCAGCAATGAAGAATATGAAGCGGTAGGCGCACGATTGGTAGATAATGCCAATGAATTGTACCAACAAGTTGATGTAATATTTAAAGTGCAACCGCCTCAATTTCATTCACCGGCAGGGCAATACGAAACTGAAATGATGCAAGAAGGCGCAACCTTGCTCGGTTTCCTGTCTCCCTTTGCCAAACCTGAGCTTATAGAAGCTCTCGCAAATCGCAAAATTACCGCTTATGCCATCGAATTAATACCGCGTATAGCCCGCGCCCAAAATATGGATGCCTTAAGCGCAATGGCGACAATTGCCGGATACAAAGCAGTGCTGCTGGCGGCAGGTAGGCTCAAGAAAATGTTCCCCTTGATGATGACTGCCGCCGGTACAGTATCACCCGCAACTGTGCTGGTATTGGGCGCAGGGGTGGCAGGCTTGCAAGCGATAGCCACTGCCAAACGGCTTGGCGCTAGAGTTGAGGCTTTTGACCCGCGCCCGATTGTTAGAGATCAGGTTAAAAGTGTGGGCGCAAATTTTGTGGAGATGGAGCTACCAAAAGACGCAGAAACAAGCGGGGGCTATGCCAAAGAACAATCTGACGAATTTCTTATGAAAGAGCGTGAGGTAATCAGCACGCGATTGCCCAAAGTAGATGTGGTAATTACTACTGCACAGGTATTTGGCAAACGTGCGCCCTTGTTAATAAGTCGTGAAATGGTGCAACTCCTGAAACCGGGTTCGATAATCGTTGACCTCGCAGCAGAACAGGGCGGCAACTGTGAATTGACCGCGCCAAACCAAACAATCGAATCAAACGATGTAACTATAATTGGGGCAGTAAACCTACCGGCGGCAGTACCGGCGGATGCAAGCCTTCTATATAGCCACAATCTTCTCAACCTGTTTGAATACCTTTTCCCCAATGGAAAAGAAAGCCCTTCGTATGAAGACGAAATTGTAAAAGCGGCATGTGTAACACGGGGCGGGGAAATTCTAAATGAACAGGTGAAAACTTTGTTGCATCAAGGAGTAATGGTATGAATCTACAATTATTTGAAATGATTTATATTCTAACGCTGGCAGGGTTTTTAGGCTTTGAAGTAATCCGCCGTGTGCCGCCCCTGCTTCACACCCCTTTGATGTCCGCTACCAACGCTATTTCCGGCATATCACTGGTTGGCTCACTGGTTGCGGCAGGCAGCAACAAAGGAATACTAAGCACAACGCTTGGCTTTATTGCCGTCACTTCCGCCACTATAAATGTTGTGGGTGGCTTTCTTGTCACAGACCGCATGCTAAAGATGTTCAAGCGGAAGGAGGAAAAAGCTCAATGAACGATTATTTGCTTGAGGCTTCTTACCTCGCCGCTTCGATATTATTTATTATGGGCTTGAAGGCGCTTTGCTCGCCTGTATCGGCGCGGCGCGGGATGCTATACGCCGAGTTAGGCATGTTGTTGGCTATCATTGGCACATTGCTAAAAAATGAGATTGTTAGCTACGAATGGATTATTGTGGGGATTATGCTAGGCTCGCTAATCGGTGGGCTATTGGCAAGATTGATGCCAATGACGGCGATGCCCCAACTTGTGGCAATTTCCCATGCTTTTGGCGCGTTAGCGGCTACGTTGGTGGGTGTGGTTAAATTCGAGGAACACGTATCAACCAATATAGATAGCGGACTAATGGCAGTATTGGGAATTGAGGTACTTTTCGGCTCGCTGACAATTACCGGCAGTTTGATGGCTTTTGTAAAATTGCAAGAACTCATTCCCGGAGCGCCAATAACCTATCGCTTTCAGAATATCCTTAACCTGATTTTGTTTATTGGCGCAATGGGCTTGTTTGTATTTTTGCTGGTAAATCCTACTACCTCGATTGTTTTCTACTTAATGTTGGGGGCAGGCTTACTTATTGGGGTTTTGCTAGTGTTGCCCATTGGTGGGGCAGATATGCCAGTAGTGCTGGCGCTTTTAAACTCATATGCGGGGTTGGCTTCGGCTGCTACCGGTTTCGCCATCAATAACGATGTGCTGATTATCGCGGGAGCATTAAACGCCGCCTCCGGTTTCTTCCTAGCAATGATTATGAGCAAAGCTATGAATCGCTCCTTTACCAATGTGCTTTTTGGGGCAGTTGGCGCAAAACCCGGTGAACTACATGAGCAAGCGCAAGCAAAAACTGTCACTCGATATACCCCCGAAGATGTCGAATTTCTATTGAGCAGCTCCCAATCGGTAATTATCATACCGGGTTACGGAATGGCAGTAGCCCAAGCGCAACATCCGGTGCAAGAATTGGGGGATTTGCTAATGCGCCAAGGCATAAAGGTGCGCTACGCCATCCATCCGGTAGCCGGTAGAATGCCCGGTCATATGAATGTGCTTCTGGCGGAAGCAAATGTGCCTTACGATTTGTTGTTTGAGGCAGAACAGATTAATGATGATTTTCCTGACACAGACGTAGTGCTGGTAATTGGCGCAAACGATGTGGTTAACCCGGCAGCACGCTACAAGAAAGACAGCCCACTCTATGGGATGCCGATACTTGATGCGGACAAGGCACATTCGGTAATAATCCTGAAACGTAGCCTAGGTTCGGGGTTTGCCGGAGAAGATAACGAGCTATTCTACGCCAAAAATACCTTAATGGTGTTCGGCGATGCTAAAACTACCCTTAACAGCTTAGTACAATTACTTAAACACAAAGAAATAGCATTGGCGCGAAAATAACAGCTTGAGAAAAGATTAGAGACAAGCGGTTTAATCCCCTTGTCTCTATTACAAAGTTTTATTCCATCATCACAACGGGCGTTTCTTCTTGAGAATTAGCTCCACTTTTACGGGCTGCCTCGATTTGCTCTTGCTTGATGCTTTTCTTTGGTAAAAGTAGCGCCAGAAATATAGTCAACGCCGTACCGACAGTTACGAAGGTAAAGACATTACCCATTGAACCTGCCGCCGCATTAAGCGCGATAGCTTGGCTATCCGGGCGTTGTCCACTTGCCGTTACTGCTTTTACCCCATTAGTCATGCGCTCTGTAAGCCCGGTCACAAAGATAGTTGTCAATACTGCAACACCGATTGAACTGAATATCTGGGCAGTAGCATTATATAGCGAACTTACTTTAGGCAAACTTGGACCTGCAAAACGGGAAAGAGCTACTGTCTGTAATGGCAAGTTAGACCAGCCAAAACCAACGCCTCGAATAAGTAATATCAGCACGAAAGACCAACCATCGCTTTCAGGGCTTACATTCATGAGCATTATCGAACTTATCGTAAGGGTAATGATTCCCATTATTACCTGAATACGCGGACCAACCATATCATAGATGCGGCTACCGCTGATAATCCCGATTGCAGCGCCGATACCTTGAGGCATAAGCGATAAGCCGGTAAGTACCGCGCTCATATTCTTAAATCTTTCGAGAAAGAGCGGTAGTATAAAGAAGCTTCCAAAAA
This sequence comes from Candidatus Chlorohelix sp., assembly GCF_037138995.1. Lineage (NCBI taxonomy): Bacteria > Bacillati > Chloroflexota > Chloroflexia > Candidatus Chloroheliales > Candidatus Chloroheliaceae > Candidatus Chlorohelix > Candidatus Chlorohelix sp. The sequence continues at coordinate 12,730 of NZ_JBAXHI010000005.1, forward strand.
CCACTGCACGAACAACCCATGTCATTAAGGTTGAGACAGTAAATTCACGATGCTTGAAAACCCGAAGGTCTAGCACAGGGTCTTTACGCCGTAACTCGTAGGCGCTAAAGATGCCTAATATAGCCAAACCTGTGCCTAACATTGCCCACACTAACCAATAGCCCCAACCGTTGATTTCACCGGTAGGAGTTTGAGATGTAATACTTCCCTCTCGCGTATCGCTGACAAGCGAAAAGGAATAAACTACCAGAATTGTGCCTACAATTGAAAGTAGCAAGCCCAGAAAATCAAACTTTTCGAGCGTGGTAGGAGCAACAACGGGACGAGCAGCAGTACCGGCTGGTTTAGCGCCTTCCGACCAAGTTTCGGATGCCCACGTTGGTTTGCGCCCAAAATCGGGTTTTAGCAACCGAGCAATCAAGAATATTGCCAGCAAGCCAACCGGAATATTTATAAAGAATATCGAGGGCCAGTCAAAGGGGCTATCAACTAGCAAACCTCCAATAGTAGGTCCTAAAGTAGGGGCAAGCAGTACCGGAATTGCCACTACCGCAGAGCTTTTCGCCCTGTCGGCAGGAGGAAAAACATTGAACGAAATCGAGGTAGCCAACGGAAAAAGCATGCCGCCGCCAAGACCCTGAAAAACCCGGAAAATGATTAACATCGGCACGCCGCCGCCACCGAATAAATGATCCAGTTCATGCGAAAAGCCGCAAAGAAAGCTGCCTAGCGTAAACATAGCCAAAGCGATAAGGAAAATTCGTCTTAAACCATAGCGGTGGCTGAAATATCCGGCTACCGGTATGACTGCCGCCTGTGATAGGAAGTATCCGGTTATAACCCATTGGATTGTATTAATGGTAACAGTAGAGTCTTGATCGTTGAAGCTTTTCAGCATAGCCGTAAGCGAAACGTTCACTATAGTGTTGTCCAGCACCGCCATAAAAAGACCTAAAGCGGCGCTTAAAGATACGGCATAGCGATAAGGTATCTTTTTCAAAATATACTTTCCTTTCTAAATCTATTTGTGTTCAGTCTCATTAAAGTTGTTCTCAAAAATACTTCGAGCGGTTTCTTCAAGAATATAGAGATAGTTTTTCATTTGAGCTAAGTCGGACTGGCTGAGCTTGCTGGTCAATTGCTGGTTAAGAGCTTTGAACTGTTGTAACATAATAGTTGCCTGTATAAGCCCCTTTTCGGTTAAAAAAACCCTTACAAGCCGATTATCCGTATGGTCACGCTCCCGCCGAATCCAACCCAAATCGGTTTCCATTTCTTTTACGGTGCGAGTAATCATACTGGCATCTACGCCAATACAACTGGTAATATAATTCTGGGTTATCCCATCCTTATGAGCAAGGATTAGCATTATTCGCCCTGTAATATGGTTGACTCCTAGAGTTTTTTCCAATACCTGTCTTATCACATGCAAGGTTTGCGCTAACAGACGTGGCAAAAACGAATCTTCATTTTGGTCTGAAAAGAACTGCTGTAAATTAGATGTTGGGTTGTTTAACTTATCCATATATTTCCCGAAAATAATTGTTTATTAATCCCTTTTTAATAATTAATAGGTATAAAATAGCGTATATTCGTTGAGTTGTCAATCATTTATTCTGCAATCTTTGATAATTCAAGGGTATTTCCCCAAGTAAAAGTTTTCCACAGACACCGGATAGATATGATAAAATTAATAGCGTGGCTCAGGATTATTATGGGAGTAGGTAGCTGATTATTTGAACGATTCTATAGGGACAAGAGTGCTGCTGCGACAGCTTGAAATAAAGCCAAGCAAAGGTCTAGGTCAGAACTTTTTGGTGGATGCTTCGGTTCCAGCTAAAATTCTGGCAGCCGCCGAATTAAAAAGTGAGGATGCGGTAATAGAAATTGGACCCGGCGTAGGGGTACTGACTAGATTGTTGGTTCAAACGGCAGCGAAATTTACAGCGGTTGAACTTGACCAACGTCTCTACCCTTTTTTGCGCGAGATGCTGTCGCCTTATTTGGGCGCAAAACTGGTGGAAGGGGATGTGCTGGATTTCCAGCCGAAAGAGCTTGAACCTTCTGCCTATAAACTTATCGCAAACATCCCCTATTACATTACCTCTGCTATTCTTCGGCACTTTCTAGAAAGCTCGCATCGCCCACAGCAAATTGTGCTGATGGTGCAAAAAGAGGTAGCACAACGTATTGTCGCTAAACCGCCTGAAATGAGCTTGCTGGCGGTAAGCGTGCAGTTCTACGGCAAGCCTAAGCTGTTTGCGACAGTACCGGCAGGGGCTTTTTACCCGCCACCCAAAGTAGATTCGGCAATTCTGGTCATTAAGGTTTACCCTGATGCGGAAAGACCTTGCCGAGTTACAGATGAAGCAAGGCTCTTTGAAGTTGTTAGAGCAGGGTTTGGGCAAAAACGCAAGCAACTGGCAAACTCACTGGCAACAGGGCTTCATCTGGATAAAGAGATAATACGCGAGGTTTTAGCGGCGGGACATATTGCTGCCGAGAGACGCGCCGAAACCCTTAGCCTTGAGGAGTGGGAACAGTTGTACAATGCTTTAGAGGGGCTTGCCATTTCCACTAAAGCTGGCTAAAATCTAACAATTAAACTTATTAATCACTATGCTGAGACAGGATTGACTAAACCCGGAATGCAAACTAAAACATCCACCATTGATGATTTACCCCGTAATGTCGGCGACTCTGAGGATAAAGACATCCTCCCCGGCTTACTCAAGCAGCATCCGCGCTTTTTGTACACGATAAGCATCGGCTTTGCCGCGCTTTTCGCCGAACTTATGCTGTTTATGTCTATGTACTATGCCCCAGCGAAAGATTCATCTTTTAATATTGGGCTTACAGTCGGCACTTTCCTTTTCTCCTTTCTGGCAATTTTTGGCTCATTTACCTTGCCGCATCTCTATTTCCTCCCCAGATTCAAACGATACTCGCCCATAATTTTTCTGATGATGGAATGGATAACCGGAGCAATTATCGTCACTGCCGCGAGTATTATCCAGCTAGTAGCGGGTATTTTTCTGGTAAACGGCGAGTTGTTCGCCATAAGCGAACACTTGCGCTCGCTGGCGTTATATACGCTGGCAATTTGCATGATGGTACATGGGGCGGCGCTGTTTGCTCGTTATGTGCGCTATCTGTATGAGCGCGAACTTCACCAGTCATACAAAATCGTAACAGTCGCGGGGGTTACGGCGGTAGTGTTAATAATACTTTCCCTGTTCTTGCTACCCTATGATTTGGGACGCATCGGTACGGGATTGCCCAACAACGGCTTACTATCGCTGCATATCACGCTGCGCGACATCTGGCTAATAGTTTGCACCATTTTCGCCTTTATCTGGCAACTTTCGGTGCTGGCTGACCACTAAAAAAGTTGTAACTACTCAGTCTGCAAGAAAAGGGGTTATGGTAAAATTTAGCAATCTGTAAATTTGAGTTGAGAATGGAGCTATGCAAACAGAACCCGTCTATCTGAGTGAACCATATCTGCGCCGGATGTCCGCCAAAGCACTGGAAATCTTGCCCGAATCGGCAAAAAGATTTAGGTTATTACTGGATAATACCGTTTTTTACCCGATGGGGGGCGGGCAACCCACCGATCAAGGTATTTTAAGATGGGATGACTCGCCACAGGCTAAAGTTTATCAAGTAATGATGAAAGAGGGCGAAATCTGGCATTACCTTGAACCGCTACAACCTGAAAGGTTTTTGTTAGAAGTAGGGCAACAGGTGGAAGGGGAAATTGATTGGGAGCGGCGCTACCAGAATATGCGGGTGCATACGGGCGGTCATCTGGTGGATTTTGCGCTATTCAGGCTAGGTTTAGTGCCAGAAATATTAAAACCGCTCAAGGGAGACCATGGGAAAAAGCCCTTTGTATTATACGAAGGTTCTCTCGCTTCTCATCCAAAATTGAGTCTTGACATATTGACTCAAGCAGTAGCAGAACTGATAAAAGAAGAACGTAAATTGAGTTGGGAATTTGTCCCACTAGAAGTATTGCAAAATGATGCAATCTATTTACAACCGGGTTTGCCTATCCACAAACCATTACGAAAGCTCACACTTGATGGCGTTGGTTCGGTGGCAGATGGCGGAACACTGGTACAAAATACTGCCGAAGTTGGCAGTTTGACCGTTATTGCAATTGACGAAAAAAACGGACAGGTTAAAGTAAGTTACCAATTGTGATTATCACGCAAGGAGGCGTATTAATGGACAAAGAAAGACAGCCTGTAATTGTAGCAGCCGTGCGAACCCCCGCAGGCAAACGCAACGGTAAACTAAAAAACACCCATGCAACCAACCTCGCCGCCGCAGTTTTACGCGAAGTGGTGCAACGCGCCGGAATACAGGCAAGCATGGTGGATCAGGTTTTTATGGGCTGTGTCTCACAAGTTGGTGAGCAAGCTTTCAATATAGCGCGGAATGCCACATTAATGGCGGGTTTCCCGATTGGCATTCCGGCAACCTCTCTCGATTTCCAGTGTGGCAGCAGCCAGCAAGCAATTCATCTAGCTGCCAGCATGGTATTGAGCGGTTATAACGATATTGTAATCGCCGCCGGGGTCGAATCAATGAGCCGTGTGCCAATGGGTAGCAGTATTGGTACGGGCAAATCTTTGCCGGATGGTGTGGGGTATCCCTTCTCGCCTGAACTTATGAAGCTGTATGAAATGATACCGCAAGGTCTTTCTGCCGAATTACTGTGCCAAAAATGGAATCTGAGCAGGGAAGAACTCGACCGCTTCAGTATGGAAAGCCATAGCCGGGCAGCCATCGCCACTGCTGAAGGACGGTTTAAAAGCCAAATCATGCCGCTAACTATTGACGGCGCGGTTATGGCTACCGATGAAGGTATTCGTCCTGAAACCACCCTCGCCGCGTTAGCAAATTTGAAACCCGCTTTCCACACCGATGGCAAGATTACCGCCGGAAACAGCAGCCAAATTAGCGATGGGGCAGCAGCAGTATTAGTTATGAGCCGTCAAAAAGCTTTGGAGTTGGGCTTACATCCACGTGCTGCAATCATAGCGCAGGATGTGGTAGGCAGCGACCCAACCATGATGCTGACCGGACCAATTGAAGGAACACACCGCGCCTTGAATAAAGCCGGTTTATTACTGAGCGACATAGACCGAGTGGAAATCAACGAGGCTTTTGCGCCGGTAGTGCTGGCATGGGCAAAGGAGCATAATCCTGATATGTCCAAAGTTAATGTGAATGGCGGAGCGATTGCGCTTGGTCATCCGCTAGGCGCAAGTGGCGCCCGCCTGATGACTACCCTGCTATACGAACTGGAGTTCAGCGGCGGGCGCTTCGGCTTACAAACAATGTGTTGCGGCGGCGGTATGGCGACCACCACTATTATCGAACGTCTCTAACAACTTTATGCCTCTTTCTTAAGCTGAGAGAGGCTTTTATATTTTAAAGTAAACGGGGGTGCGTCAAATTTTCGCGTGAGATATTATCAAGGGGCGACAAAAATGGTTTGTTTGGTCATTTCCATTTTAGCGATATAATAAGCCTTGACTCTTTATTTGGTAAGAATAGCGTGTTCGCATGAAAAGAGGCAAAAATGAGTGTAGGTCGAGCGGAGGAGATGGAAACTCTGGAAAGAAACGCCCCGCGAGAAAGCGAGCAAATTTTCAAGGGTCGTAAATTCTCGGTGCGGGTTGACCACTTAACCAAAGCAGATGGGCGACGTTACTCTCGCGAGATTGTAGCGCATGACGGCGCGGTAGTAATTATACCTGTGGATGCAGATGGTAAAATTATATTGGTTAGGCAATGGCGCAGACCAACGGACAAAATTCTTATCGAACTGCCCGCCGGAACGCTTGAACTGCCGGAAGAACCGGCATACTGCGCTGACCGGGAATTGCAAGAAGAAATCGGGTACAAGGCAGGCAAACTCACCGGAATGGGCGGATTCTACAGCGCACCCGGCTTTTGCAGCGAATATCTCTGGTTGTTTCTAGCAGAAGAACTGGTGGAGAGCCAACTAGAGCCAGATGAGAACGAGGCAATTGATATTATACGAGTAACGCTAGATGAAGCCTTACAAATGATTGAAGATGGCGTTATTTGCGATGCAAAGAGCGTTGCGGGTCTTTTGCGCTATTATTACAGGCTGAATAAAAAATGATTTTGGTTTTGGCATTTTCTTCTTTTGTCTTGATGGGAATTAACGATGGGGTTTTGGGTGTTTTATTGCCCAGCTTGCAAACGCACTACGGCATTGATAAAGCGGTAGTAGGCTTACTTTTTATGGCAAGCGTAATCGGGCATATAATAGCCGCTTTTTCCAGTGGCGCAATGGCTCAAAAAATGGGTTTGCGCTTTCTGATATTGCAGGGTGGGGCGCTAATCAGCCTTTGTCTGGTTCTAGTGTGGCAATTACCTCCCTTCTGGTTGCTTTTACTCATTCTGGCAATCATCGGTTACGCTATGGCGATGTTGAGTACCGGGTTGAATGCATATATCGCACCAATGCCCAGTAGCGGGCGGTTGCTCAACTATATGCACGGCTTTTACGGGGTGGGAGCTTTTATCGGACCTTTGCTGGCAACTCTTATACTTCAATTGCAGCTAGGCTGGAGTATAGGTTATCTTTTTATCAGCTTTTTATGTATAGCATTGACCTTAGGGTTGGGGATATTCTTTCCGGTTAGCATGGCAGTGTCCGCACCGCATGAAAATAGCCCTATGACTAGAATGCTGCGGATTCCAGCTTTGTGGTTTGCAACAATTTTTCTGGCATTTTATGTCGGGGTGGAGGTCAGCGTTGGCAATTGGAGTTTTACTTTTCTGACCGAAGCAAGAAGTGAGCATACAGTAACCGCCGGGTGGATGGTAAGCGGTTATTGGCTTGGCTTGACTATGGGGCGTATGCTGCTGGCTTTTCTGGTAGAGCGCATGGGTAAGCGGTTGCTAGTGCAATATTGCATGGCGGGGTCAATTGCCGGAATTATTTTGATTTGGTTTTCAACGGGCGGGGTACTGTCTGCGTTGGGTTTGTGGATTACAGGCTTTTGTTTCGGACCACTTTTCCCTACTACGCTTTCTATAGTTCCAGAATATATGCCTCAACGTTTGTTGACCGGCGCGATTGGCTTTATTTCCAGTATTGCTTATTGTGGCGCAGCATTATTTCCTTGGATGGCGGGTAATCTCATGCAATCGGCAGGTTTATGGACTCTATTCCCGTTTTGTTTTCTGACTCTTTCCGCCATGTTTATTATGTGGAGCAAGCTCTCTCATAGCCATACCAAACTGGTGGAAGTGTGACTTCTACCGCAAGACGCTTTTTTCAGGGCTGCTATTGTTGGAGAACTAGAATTTGATTTATGCTACCACGCAAAATACGGACATGCACCCGCGATAAATTGGAGAACAACAAATCAGCTACTTGCGCCGTTACAAATCTTAGGCTAAACTTAATAATATTTCATTTATGTCACCTTAAATTTATAATCGGTTTTTAAGCTACACAGAATCGACAGGAAGGGTCTTGAAATGTCCTCCGAAGCCGTAGGAAACATTGAACGGGAACTGGACGATTATATAACCACAAATCTTCCCCGCTTCATCGCTGAATTGGGGGTTTTGTGTTCTCCAAATACCACTCAATCTTCCCGCCGCTCGAAAAATGAACCTGACGATACCGCCCGCCTTATTATCAATATGTTAAAAGAGCGTGGCTTGAAAACGGAGAACTGGTCGCTCAATAAGCGAAGCGCTATATTTGCACGTGGGGAACAGCGCACTGAATCTAACACGCTGCTTTCTTATAATACATATGAAATTACGCCACCCGGTCAAATGGATGAATGGCAGAGCGCAATGTTTGGCTTAAATGAGCGGGATGGCAAACTCTATGCCAAAGGGGTTGCGGACAATCGCGCTAATCTGGTTGCACGGTTGGCAGCCTACGAAGCATGGCGTGAAGTGTATGGCAGCGTGCCGTGTAACGTTAAGTTTCTGATAGAGGGGCGCACCGGTGATGGGCAAAGCCTTGCTTCCAAACTTCTAGCCGAGAAAAACGGAATCCTAAAAGCGGATGCTTGTTTGTGGGATTCAGGGGAAAATACGCCAGAAGGTATTCCCGTAATAAGTTTGGGGCAAAAAGGCTACCTATGTATTGAATTACGCAGCAAAACTCTTTCTCAGGATGGCAATAGTTCCCTTGCCGGGATTTTGCCCAGTGGCGGTTGGCGGCTTATTTGGGCAATGAGCGCTATCAAGAACGATAATGAAGATATTCAAGTGGATGATTTTGATAGGGATATACAAGTTCCTTCCCATGAAGATAGCTCTTTTATCATGCAAACAGCCAAACGCTATACAAAGCGCATGGAAGAGCGGCTTACACGGTTTGGGGTAAGCGAATATCTGATGGGGTTAAAAAGCATACCATTACTGATTACCGAGTTTTTTACGCCTACCGCTAATATTATCGGTTTTGAAGGCGGGTATTTAGGCGATGATGTTAAATCTGTTTTGATGGCTAGTGGGCAGGCTCGTTTGGACTTCAGGCTTGTGCCAAATCAAGACCCAGATACTGCGTTAGACCTAATACGAAAACATCTATATAATCGCGGCTTCACTGATATTGAAGTAAGGCAGGTTGGCGTAAGTGAAAAACCTGTTCGCACCTCTCCAAATCACCCCTTTGTAAAACTGGCAGTAGAAAGTCTCGAACAAGCGATTGACCTTGCCCCGCTGGTAATTCCTCTTGCGCCAACGGTTGGTCCGATGTATGCCTTCAAAGAAACTCTCGGAGAGTTACCCCTGATTTGTACTGGCGCTTATTACGATGGGGCGCAAAGACAAACTTCTAATGAGAATATTCGAATCGCCGATTTCCTAAACCATATCAAATTTACCACCCGTCTATTGGGCAATCTTAATAATTACTCTCGACCTGATGAGACCGAGAAAAATACTGAAACGGCTACCTCTAAACAGGTTTCTGACTAATGCTTAGCTCAATTATAGCTTTTGCCCGATTACATCCGGGTTGGACACTATTTTTTGCTGCCCTGTTCTACCGCATTTTTACCGCCTCTTTCTATTCACAACCGGGTTATACCGATGCCTATTACTATATGAACTCGGCTATCCAATTCTGGAATGGCAAGGGCTTTCGGGATGACTATATCTGGAATTACCTAGCGCGTCCGCTACCGGAGAGTGTTATCGGCAACCCTAGCCATTCCTACTGGATGCCTTTTACTTCATGGCTTATTGCGGTGGGTTATTCATTGACTTTTGGAGAGAATTTCTGGGCTGGTCGTCTGCCCAATATGCTGCTAACCGCTCTGATTCCACCCCTCAGCTATCGTTTGGGAATGGCGGTTGGAGGAATAAGATATGGCTGGTTAGCGGGTGGGCTGGCTATTTTCTGCGGATTTTATGCCCCAGTCTTTTCAATGCCCGATAACCATGCGCCCTATGCTTTTATCAGTTTGCTGTTTCTAATGTTGACAGCCGAGTGGATAAAGCCGGGCAGCCTTTTGCCAATGCCGCGCAAGTTTATTCCGATAGCATTGGGGTTGCTGGCAACTATTGCTTATCTTACTAGGGTAGATGGAGTATTTTTGCTGCTGGTTCCACCCCTATGCTTGCTATTGCTAAAACAGGGAATAAACTGGCGCGGAATAGCGCTGATGTTTGGGGTCGCAGCCTTGACGGTTATCCCATGGAATGCCCGAAACTTCATTGTAAGCGGGCAGCTTTTCCCCGGCGGTGGCGCTAAAACTATCTTTCTGAGGGATTACAACGACTTTTTCAGCTTTGATAAACCGCTTGATTTAGCCTATTACCTGAACATCACAGACCCTTCGCCACAGTGGGGTATCGGCGCATTGCTCATGAGCAAGTTAGAAGCGTTATGGCAAAACCTGCTAATAATTGCTCGCCCCGCCATAATAATGTTTACACCCTTTGCCTTAATTGGCTTGTTCAGCAGGAAGCGTAGCGATAATAGTATGGTGGCGACCCTATATAATGGGGCATTATGGCGCAATTCCTTATTACTGCCTTTTACAGTATATCTCCTGATACTTTATATAATTATGTCTCTAATCTTTACTTTTCCAAGCTATCGGGGGAGTGTTTACCATTCAGGGGGTGGGTTAGTGCCATACATTTCTGTGGCGATTGCCGCAGGTATAGATTTGGTGGCATGCTGGTGGAGCAAGTTAAGCCGCCCACATGCAGAGCAGAACCGCCGCAATTTTCTGGCGTTTGTGGTGATGCTCGGAGCAATACTAATTTCTATAGGCTGGACTCTTTCACAATCGGCTAATTGGGATACTGATTATCGGGAATTGCAACAGGTAAATGAATGGCTTGATTCCAATACTCCACGCGGATTAATGGTTATGACTCCAGACCCCACCGCTTACTGGTATGCTAATCGCAAACCTTCCATTATCATTAATTCTGACCCCCTCGATATAGTATTGCAGGTGGCAAAACGTTACGATGCACGTTATCTATTGCTACAACCCATCGCTACTCCGGCTATGACCGCCTTATACCAAGATAAAGCTTCCCCCGGACTCAAATATCTGGTTACAATTGGTACTACGCAGATATACCAGATTGAACCTTAAGCTATTTTTACAAACGCCGCTCCCTGCTGTTATAATCAACCATATGACTCACACAAAGTTGGCAAATTTGCAGGGATTAGAATTTACTCCAAACCAAACGGTTTACGCGGTTGAACACATCACCAAGCGTTACGGACGAGGTAAGGCAGCACAATCGGCGCGTCCCGCCAATCTTGATATTTCTCTCGAAATAAAGCAGGGTGAAATATTTGGATTATTGGGCAGCAATGGCGCTGGCAAAAGCACCCTTATTAAGCAAATGGTAAATTTACTCTCTCCAAGTGAAGGGCGCATTTCACTTTTCGGGGTTGATATTGCCCAAAAACCTGAGATAGTAACTCGCAAGGTGGCTTATATGCCCCAAAAACCTAACGCTTTGCTAGACTTGACTGCGGAAGAAGCCATTTATTTTACCGGGCATATGCGTGGAATGAGCCGAAGTGATGCTAAAAAAGCGGCTGCCCAGTTGGTTGAGCAATGGGGTTTAGGCGAGGTACGGCGCAAAGCAGTACGCAATATGAGTGGTGGGCAAAATCGGCTTGTCAGCCTTGCGATTACATTGGTTGGCGACCTTCCGGTGATGATTCTGGATGAGCCGACCAATGAACTCGATCCGGCTTTTCGGCGACAGGTGTGGGATTATCTGAAAGAGCAGAACACCTCACAAGGTACTACTATTATACTAGTAACCCATAACGTGCAGGAAGCAGAGCATGTTATTGGGCGAGTAGCGATTATGAGCAGGGGTCGCATGGTTGGGATGGGGCGGGTTAGCGAGTTAAAGAGCAAAATTGACCAAAGCGTGCGCCTTGAGCTTTTTATAAAACCTGACCGCATTGAAGTCTGCGAGTCCCAACTAGTTGCATTGGAGCAAGCTCGCCAACTGAAACCTTACCATTGGGTGGTGCTGGTGCCACGCGAGAATGCCGAAGAGGATATTTACAAGGTATTAGGTGGGATACGGCTGGATAACTTGGAGGATTTCCGGGTACAAACTGCCTCGCTGGAAGATGTGTATATGGCTTTCACCGGGCGCACTATCGAGGATGAGGACGAGTAGAAAATAACTGTGACACGCTTTTTCTCCAACTTTTGGGATTTGTTTCTAATTCAACTGGCTAACTGGCGCTGGTCGTGGGCGGCGACCCTAATTAACGGCTTGCTTGTTCCGCTTACTACCTTCTTTTTTTTCAAACTGTTAGCCACATCGGGTAACGCTGAACAAGATTTGTACTTGTTGAGCGGCAATATTATTGTTTCTCTACTTTTTACCACGATGTATGGAACCTGCGCCCGTTTCTCCTTTATGCGTACTTTCGGAGTGCTGGATTATTACGCTACCTTGCCGGTTTACAAGGGTTTGCTGGTGTTGGCGGTAAACGCCGGATTCCTAGTTTTAACCCTTCCAACCGCTTTACTAACTGTCCTAATGGGGCAGTATATTTTCAATATTACCATTAGTCTTTCGCCACTATTTTTATTATTGGTGCCGCTTGCCAGCTTTTCACTCTCGGCAGTAGGAGCTTTGGTAGGGGTGACTGCGCCAAATTTCGATACGGCTACTTCAATCAGTGGAGTGCTTCAATTTCTATTCATGGGTTTAAGCCCCATCCTAATAGCCGCCGACCGTTTACCTGAAGTTGTCCAGTGGATTGGAAAAGTTTTACCAAGCACCTATGCGGCTGAAGCCTTGCGCTTGAGTTTGATTGGTCAATTTAACGAGAAATTCTGGTTGGATGTCGTTATTCTATTGGTGATTAATACGCTAATAATGCTATATGTGGGTAGCAAAATGGAGTGGCGCAGCGCCTGAGTATTATAGTGTTACGGTCTGCGTTATGGGACATACAGCGATTTGCAGAGCGGCAATCGGCTAACTCATAATCAGCAAGCTAAGGAAAAAGCGGCTATATTGTCTATCCCGGATATAAGGAGGAGCGTTTCTTGATTGATATTCTTATTGTGGGCAGTGGCGGTAGAGAACACGCCCTAGGTTGGAAATTGAGACAATCGCCGGAAGCACGCCGTTTGATATTTGCGCCGGGTAATGGCGGCACGGCGCGTCTCGCCAATAGCGAAAATGTCGCGGTTGGCATCGAAGATATTGAAGGTCTGGTTAAGCTGGCACAAGAAAAAAAACCCGGCTTGATAGTGGTAGGTCCAGAAGCTCCATTAGCGGCAGGGCTGGCTGATAGGCTTCGAGCAGAAGGATTTGATGTATTTGGTCCCGGAGCGCAGGGTGCGCGAATTGAAGCCAGCAAAGCATGGGCTAAATCTTTTATGTCGTGGTACGGTATTCCAACCGCAGCCCGTCACGCCTTTGATAACTTGAATGATGCTATAAATTACCTGTATTCAGAATCGGGTCCCTATGTGCTAAAAGCGGACGGCTTGGCAGCCGGTAAAGGGGTACTGGTAACAGAGAATCGTAACGAGGCGCTTCAATTTGCCGCACAGGTGATGCAAGAGCGCATCTTCGGAGATAGCGGCGCAATATTGCTGGTTGAAGAGTATATGCAAGGACCGGAAGTATCTGTGCTGGCGTTATGCGATACCAAAAGCGGTTTTATCTTTCCTTTCCCCGGCGCTTGCGATTATAAACGTATTGGGGATGGTGATGTGGGAGCTAATACCGGCGGGATGGGCGTATATGCGCCTACCCGTTTGATGGATAGCAACTTGGTAGCGCAAGCATTTCGCGAAATCCTGATGCCTGCTCTGCATGGATTTCAACAACAGGGCATTGACTACAGAGGCATCCTTTACGCCGGATTAATGCTGACCGATTCAGGTCCAAAAGTAGTCGAATTTAATTGCCGTTTTGGGGACCCGGAAACACAGGCACTTTTGCCATTAATAGAATCGGACTTGCTGGAATATCTGCTATTGACGGCACAAGGACGGTTAACCGAAGCTTCTAGCCTCAACTACAACGGCAAATATTCTGTGGGTGTGGTATTGGCAGCAGAAGGCTATCCCGGCGTTTACAAAAAGGGCATTCCGATTACCGACGCTGACCTTCATTTCGATGGGGTAGAGCTATTTCACGCTGGAACTGCGCTAGACCCAGAGGGGCAACTCGTGACGAATGGCGGCAGAGTTTTTAACGTAATTTCAACGGAGAGTAGTATTTCACTAGCCCGTAAGAAAGTGTATAATGCCATTAATGCTGGTTTGGGCGCATTTGTGGGGATGCAATATCGGCACGACATCGCTCAGAGGGAAGAGGAGTAACAATAGTTGCTGGCTTTTTCCATGCCTATTCAAGAAGGCTGGAAAACTCTGCAATTAATAGCTTTAAATATGGGGGTGTAAGTAGTGGCAAAAAGCAACTCGAAACGTGTGTTGCAAATTAATAATAATACCCTTATTAGAGATTCTTTGGATGATAAGCCGCGCGATGAGTGCGGCGTTTTTGGTATTGTAGCTCCAAAACGCCAAATAGCACGCTTAATCCACTTTGGGCTTTACGCCCTTCAGCATCGTGGACAGGAAAGCGCCGGAATTGCGGTTTGGGATGGCAAAGAACTGCAAATGCGTAAAAGTATGGGATTGGTCAGTGAAGTGTTCGATGACCGAATCCTCAGCCAGTTACAAGGTTACATGGGTGTAGGGCATGTGCGTTACTCCACCACTGGCAGCAGCAACCTCTCCAATGCCGGACCCTTTGAAGCGCATGACCCTGTATTGGGTTATGTGGCGGTAGGGCATAACGGCAACGTAGTAAACGCCCCTGAATTGCGGGAAGAATTGCTAACCGCCGGAGTTAAGTTAGGCGGTACTACCGACACCGAAGTTATAACTCATATACTAGCATTAGCCCCCGGCGCAAATTGGCATGAAAAACTATATAACGGAGCTAAACGCCTGAGAGGCGCTTTTAGCCTAGCAGTGCTGACCCAAAACCACGTTTATGCCATACGTGACCCTTTTGGCATTCGCCCCCTCAGTGTCGGGCAACTTAATGATGGTGGTGGCTGGATTGTTTGCAGTGAAACCTGCGCTCTTGACACGGTAGATGCCAGTTACGAGTTTGATGTTGAACCGGGCGAAATTCTTGAATTGTCCGAAAGTGGAGCTAAAACCATCTCCCGATTGCCACGTTGGGAAGCCCCAGAACATCAAGCCGCGCTATGCGCCACCGAATTGTTTTATATTGCGCGTCCTGACAGTAATATTTCGGGGCGTAATGTCTATATGGTGCGAGAAGAATTAGGTCGTTGGCTGGCGCGAGAACATTCTGTAGAAGCTGATTTGGTAATAGGCGTACCTGATAGCGGTATTCCCGCCGCCGCCGGTTATGCACAGGAGAGCGGTTTACCATACCGTGAAGGGATTATAAAAAACCGTTATATCGGGCGTACTTTCATACAACCCGACCCACAAATGCGCCGCCGTAGCGTCCAGTTAAAGCTAAATCCCCTCCGCCCAATCCTTGAAGGTAAACGAGTGATAGTAGTAGATGACTCCATTGTGCGAGGCAATACCACTAGAGGCATTGTCAGTATGCTACGTACCATCGGCGGGGCGCGTGAGGTTCATCTGCGTATCAGCGCTCCCCCAATTCTCCACCCCTGTGTATTGGGGATTGATACCGGTACTTATGAAGAACTGATTGCTAACCATATGACTGTTGAGCAAATCCGGCAGCATGTAGATGCCGATTCACTAGGCTTTCTTTCCGTTGATAATTTTGTAACTGCTTCCGGTATCAACAAAAACCGCCTGTGCCTCGCATGTTTTAATGGACATTATCCGATTGACTTTAAGTATGTACCGGGTGGCGCAAAGCTGACAATGGAAAGCCTCTAAGCTATTTTGCGATGTAGGTTTCGGTCAAGATTTTAGAAAGTTGTGTGGAAATGGACGTAGAAACGCGGCGATTACTCGTTGATGGAGCGCGTCTTGTGCTTAACGGCATGCAAGCAGAAGCACGCGAACTTCTTATGCAGTATCTTGGTCTGGACGAACTAAGCGAGGAAGGCTGGCTCTGGATGAGCGGAGCAGTTGACTCACCGAACGATATAGAAACCGCGCTGGATAATTGCCTGACAATCAACCCTGATAACTTACGCGCTATTCAAGGCAAACAATGGCTTAATGAATACCGCAAACGATTGATGCTTGAAGAACAGGTAAGTGGCGTGCGTAACAGAATAAGGCTAGAAAATGAGTAAATTGCCCGTTAAAGCAATCATAGAGGCGCATTTCTACCACGATGTGGGGAATTGTGCCAACCTCTAATTTTCTTTGAGCAAATTCGGGTCGGTAATCTCATACACCACAAAATCGCCCCATTCATAGACCTTGTTAAAGCCGGGAACTTGTTCACGATTGAGCAATTTCCAGAGGGCAGGGCGCTCTCGCCAAATTGAATTGCCTGTATCCAGATAATTAAGCTGTAAATAGCGCACTTTGTAGTCGCGAATTACAGGCTTGAGTTGCGTCAGCGTTTGGATATTGTTTGGAATCATAACGCTGCGCCTGTCGCTATGGAAGCTCAGTTCCCAAGGTGCGCGAGTCATTATAACCGCATCGGCAGGTGTGTTTTGCTTTATCCACTCCGAGGTTATCACAATTCCGGTTTTTCCGGTATAACCAGCATCGGTAATTTGCGGGATATTTGGCAGTGTCATTATCAGAAACGAACCAAATAATACCCAGATGCCCAACTTGCCAATTTTTGCAGTATTCTCATTCTGGCGCATTTTGTCATAGAGCCAGCCCAATCCATAAGCCCCCAGCAGGTAGAACCATGGCAACCAAACCATGAAATAGCGAATCTCGTAATGCCAGTATAGGTTTATAAAAAGCAGATATATTACGAAACCGCTTGCCAGCAATGCCAACAGCCCATAACGGCGGCGCGATAGCCCGAACAAACCGACTACCGCAAAAACCCACACTACCGGAGCAATATAACGCCCTTGTATAAAATCCTCTGCGGCATCCCGGAATTGGGTGTATTTGGTCTTTAAGACCGTATCGAAGCCGTAGTTCATTAGTAAGCGAGGCTCCGGTAACGGACGGTTATCGGGATAATACAGGTCGTAGATATGTTCCCAAGGGGTGTATTCCAGCAACCACACATCGTAACGCTCGGTGCTATTAACCGGGCTTCCGCTCATAAGCATGCTGCGTGCCATGTATGGGGAGAAAACCAGCAACGCCAGAATGCCCCAAAGTAACAGGTTTTTCCACTCGATTCTGATTTCGCGGTTAAAAAACTTCTGGTAAAGTAGCCACAAGCCCGCTGCTACCAACACAACCGCACCGCTAGGCTTGCTCCATAGCAGCAAACCGCACCATAAGCCCGCCCACAGCCAATATTTTCGAGCCGGATACACCAGCCATTGGTAAATTTGGCGAGGAACAGCGCGATAAACAGGGACGGTATCCGAAACCGCTGCACCGGATAAAGGGTGATATTGGCTGGCACGATACAGGTTCAGCAGACCGAGAAAGGCAAAGAGAGTAAAACCGATGTCATTTATCGGATACGCCACTGTTTCCCAGAAAACAGGTGAGGACAAGCTCAATAAACTTGCGACCAAACCCGTTTTGCGGTTGAAGTAGCGCGTACCCCAACGATAGAGCGCCCATGTCAACGTCAGCACAATTATCAGGTTTGGCAGTTTGGCAGCAAAAGCGGTAGGACCAAATAATAAAAAGAATGGCGCAATCATAAGCGGTTGCAAAAGGGGCCATGTATCGGCAGGGCGCGGCAAGTCATAGCGGGTATAAAATTGAGCGGCATAATCGGCAGATAGCCCGTTTCCGCGTATCAAGTTTCGCGCTACCACCGCATTATCAGCATAATCCGCATGCCCGATAAAATCCATTTGCCCGATAAATAGCAGGGCGTAAACCACATACAAAGCGCTGAAACCCAGCAAAATAGTACGAGCAAGGTTGCCCTCCTCAAGTTTCGCCGGAAATTCCCAGAGCCAGTTCCCGATTTCCCTAACCCATGCCAGCACACCCACGCTGCCCATTACCCACGCCGCCACCTGCACCAAATAGGGCGTAGAGTTTGAGGGACCGTACCACAGGTTGATATTGTGCGGCAGCATATATGGTATAGCCAACAGCGGAACTAAAAGCACCAAACCCGCCACCGTTGCTATAAAAATAGCGGTGCGTATGCGCCACATTTGTACAACTTTAAGGGCAACCAACCCGTCACCCGCTGTATAAACCAACGCCCAGAACCACACTTCAAAGGGGGGAATGCGTATGGTAGGGGCAGTCAGTAGGGTTACTTCTTGCACCTTAACGCCAAGTTGTCGCCCACTCGCGCTAAAAATCGGGGAGCGCAATTCTACCAGAAAATAATCATCGCGCAACGCGGCAGCAGGAACTTTAAATTCAAAGTCGCTTACCGTTCCCTCCGGCATCTGCGCTTTGCCAATTTCAACCCCGTTCACCAATATGGCTACTACAGGGGGGTTCTTTTGCCCAGAATCTTTTGCCGAAGCCGCGCCCACTTGGATTTTCACCTGATTCTCTGCGCCACTAGCCGGAAGGAACGGGAAATTAACAAGCGCGGAGGTTTGCCCTCCAGTAATACGGCTACCGCCAGTCCAACGATAGCGAGGGGTGCCGGGTTCATCGCTGTTAAAACCGCTTAGGTAGGGAGCATCCCCAAACTCTCCAATCGCCAGCCTAAATTCACTTTTTAGCGAGTACGCCAATGTTAGCAATGCGGTTGACCCAACAAGTATGAGCAAGCCAAAAAGCAAACCCGCCCTATATTTATGTAAAAATGCACTTATCAGGCGAGTTCTACCTCCAAAGTGATAGAGTCATTTGCCGGTATTTTAGGAGCAACCAGTTGAGCGCCACGAACGCTCACCGCGTCGGGGGCATTTTTGATAGGCGCGGGCAGAGTCAGGGTTAATCCTTCCAGCGCATATCCAACAGGATTATGCAAAGTAATCTTCACGCGCTTGCCGGAAACTTCGCTTTTTACCCCAATTTGTTGCGAATCAGCCCTGAATTGCATAATCGCCTCTACTCCAGCCACCCACAAACCTTTTTCGCGCATTTGCGCCGCGTAAGCTACCACGCGCTCCCACTCTGCCATATCCGATGTGCTGCTGACCGCTTCAGGATGTGTCCAGATGCTACCATAACCGCCACGCCTCCGCAAAAGCTCATCTACCAAGTTGTTAGAGACCTGCTCACTGGCGGTAGACGATAACAACTGATAGTCATGCAATACCAGAAAGCGCGAGTCCGTTGAACGCTCGGTTTTTCCAGTTTTTGTATTGGTAATGGCATAATGCACTCGGTCAAGATAAAAATAATAATTATCGGGCGGAGGAGTAGCAGAACGTAGGGGTTTGCCGTTGGCATCCCGCTGTGAGTTCAGATAAGAGATATAGCCCTCTTTAGAGTCTTGCTCATAACCTTGGTCAAGGTTGTAAGTGCGGGTGATAAAGCGAAAACCTGCCTCATAGAGTACATCATAAAATACGGGGGTAAGGCTGTTGCTGCCCTTCCAAGGAAAGGCGAAGGAACGTGGGGACGCTAGGTTTTTCGTCCGCGCTGCGGTAAGCCACTCTTTCAAGTCCACCGCAAGGTCGGCAGGAGTAGCGGCGCGAACCAGCAAATGCCCAAAGGTATGGCTGGCAATTTCCTGTCCGCCTTGCTGCAAACGGTCGGTTTGGTCGCCAAAGTACCAAGCAGGGTCAGATTGGTAAGTACCATAAGGGTCAGAGCCATACCAAGGATTACGCGCCCAGAAATCATTCTCCCAATAGGGTGTCTTAGCCCAACGATAAATCGGGTTAGCGGAGAAAGTATGCTTAGCGGTATTGCCATCCAGCAAGTTATAACCTGTAGCATAGAAAGTGCCGGATACCCCATATTTTTGGAAAATGTTGAGTAGGTTATCCGTGCCCTGTCGCATCGCCATGCCACGTTCTTCGGCGTAATCTAAAACCGCCTTTTTATTTTCCTCGGTCAGCGCATCCCCGCCAGACTCACCCAACGAACTTGCCCCACCACCCCGACTGTGTACCAATCCGCCCATCGCGCTCTCCCAATCAAAACTAAAGGAAAGGGCGGCAGTAGCGTAATTCTTCAGCGGTTCAACCCGAACGCCATTCTCAAAAACGGCAATATGATTGTAGGCAATTTCGCCGGAGGTTTGGTCAAACACTAATTGCAAATACGTAGCGGCAGGTGGGGCAGCCCGGAAATCTCGGTAAGTTTGGGAATTATTAAGGGCAAAAGCATTCGTAAAACTGTTCAGAACTTCATGCCCTTCATCGCTCCATATCCAACTAACCTTCAAAGCCCCTGCACCTGTCGCGCTGAACTCCAGTCCGTAAAGCTTGCCCCCCAGTACCGGCGTTAAATAAGGTTGAAATTGCGCTGAGCCTTTCACTTGGTTTGAAACCAACCCGTACCAACCTACCGCCTTACCGGCTTCTATTTTCAATTCAGGATTATAAAGCAAGTTATTACCTTGCCCTTCGGCAAAAGCAGTTTTCCCTGCTGGAAACATAAAGATTGGAATAAGCGCAATTAATATCAAAGCACCGATAAGAAAGGCTTTGAAGTTGAAATCGAACCGAACCTGTAAAAAAACAGGTCTCTTTTTACTCAAGAAAAGCCAGTTAACCAGTGCCGCCAGCAAAATAAGCGGCAATATCGGTAATAAATTCTGCATGTTGTGAAAGCCGGGACCGGGCGGGGAAATCAGGTAGTAGAGCGCAATGCCAAGCGTGGAAAAGGTAGGCAGACCTCGATATTCAAGGCGAGTGAGAAACATTATTCGCTCAAACCAAATTGCGCTGCCATAGGCAAGCGGCACAATAATCGGCGCGATAAAATCCGCCATTACCTCGCCTTCCCCAATAGGGCGGCGCATTAAACCAGTCAATACTATCCCTATAATCAAACTTGCCAATAGCAAGGTTGCGCCGCGCTTTCCCCTTTGACCGCTCAATGCCACTAATCCCCAAATGCCAAAAAGCAGTACAAATATGCCCAAGGAAGCCCGACCAGATGCGAAAAAAGCTTGCCAGAGTTGGCTAATGTTATACCCGTTTAAAAACTGACCTTTGAAACTAGTAGCTTGTTTATCGGTTAAAAGAAAACCATAGCTGAAAGCCCAAGGTTTACCGAAAATAGCGGTGTTATATAAAAATAGCGGCGTTAACCCAACGAACCATCCGCCCGCTAAGCCCAACCAACCACGCAATCTAGTACGTTTGATAAAAAACATATATCCGGCAAAAAGTGGTAGCCATAAAGCATTTTGGTAATCCACCGTAACGGCAAAGCCAAGCAATGCCCCAAGTAATAAACTCTCGGATATATCTAAACGTTCATAACCGTGCTTAACAGATTGCGCCAGAGTACGGGGCAACGGCGGAAGAACCAGCAATAGAGCCGCGCTTAATAAAAAAATAGAGAAAATTGAAGGGGTGAATTGCCCCGTCGCCCTCCACAATAAAGTCCCCAGACCCAACGCCAGCCCGGCAAATCTGGCGCTTTGCTGTGACGAACCGAGCTTTAACGCTCCGGCATATACCAACAAAATTGTTGCCGCTCCCAGCAAAGCGGTTAAGGCTAATCCCCAAGCTTCAGGGTTGCCTACCAACCGCCCGATTTGCAGAAAGGGTTGAGCCACAATAGCCGCTCCCGGCGCACTACCCGAATAATAATGCCCCTCAAAGTAAGCAGAATTGGGGGAATCTCCCGGCTTGAGCAAAGACGAGCCATGCAACCCGGTAGCAGCGCTATCAATAATAAACGTTTGCTCAGCGCCCAGCGCAAAAGCCAACCCCCACAGGCTGCGCGAATTAGCAGGCGCATTTGCAATGGGCTGAGCCGCCACAAAGTAAAGTAGCGCCAGCAGCGAGACATAAACAAGCATAAGCCTATGACTGCGCCGCGTATCCGGAATCGGGTACGGTGGAAGTCCCTGTGCAGATGGTTCAAAATGGGAAGTGTTGGTTTTAGGTTTAGTCTTCAAAATAGCCTGAAAAAGACGATTTTTACTCCAAAATAGTCAGAGGAATAATAGCATAGTCCGGGTCTCTTTTCCACAATTTGAAGTAATATGGGGTGTGTCAAATTTTCGCATTGAGGAAAGCAGGGCTAGGGTAATAGCAATAGCTCAAACTAATTCTAATTTCCCATAAAGAGCAGAAATCTTTCGTATAACGAGTTTGTCAAATAGAATTGTAACTAACTGGTCAACCTCTGAAATCTCCACTGCTATCACTTTACCAACGCCAAAAGTGGGATGTTTTATATCATCGCCGAATTTGAAGTTAACAACCTTCTCGCTTTCCACAAGCGGAGTGGAAAAACTTATAAGCTGTTGCAGACCGGGAAATTCTAAGCCTGACAATGGCATTTGCCGAGGGGCAATTTCTTTCCAAAATGCCAAATCTCCTAACTGCAAACCTAGCTTAGCCTCAGCCTTTAAGCCCTTCACCGCTGTATAAAAGTGTTGAACTTTGTCAGCAATTTGCTGTTTTTCTTCCGATTCGGCTTTCCACCACAATTTGAAATAACGTTCCAGATGTAAGGGTTTAATTTGTTTGGCTAGTGGCAATACATCTCCCGCTTGCCAACTGCCCGGCGATAATTTCAGGGTAGCGTCAATCGCTTTTACTCCCTCCAAAGTTTGACGATAACGGGCTTCCATAAGAAACTGCGACAGTTCTCGACCTTCAACCACATACAGATTAAGCTCGCTTTTTGACCGGGTAAGCGCTACATAAAACAGGCGGCGTTCTTCCTCTAATTTTCCTGACTGGCTACTTCCTACCCCAAACGGGATAGTTCCCTGATTACAATCTGGCACAAATACTACCTGCCATTCCAAACCTTTAGCCTGATGGATCGAGCTAATAATGAGTTGTTTCTGTGGCTCTTTACTGATATATCCCGTCCTGCGTGTCCCAAGTTCAACAATATGCTGCATAAATTCTAGCAAACTGCCCTTATCCCGTGAATAATCAATAAAAGCTTCCACACTGACTGCGCGGTTCTCACCGGTTTCAGCAAACCCACTCTGGCGACGCAAATAATCTTTATATTTCAGGCGGGTGTCCAATTCATCCAATATCTGTCCAACAAAAGGGTTTTCCAATTCTGCCGCCAACCACTGTAGCGAAAGAGCTATTTTCTCTAGGTTATCGGCGATGCTCGGCTTCTCGACTGCGTCCTTCATACCGAGCAATATTGAGCTTAATGGTAGCGAAGCTTGTACTACGGCTAACCGAATCGCTTTCTTAAGTTCTTTAGGTAGATAGCGTATCAGCGGAAGACCCGTATTATTCCAGGCATTCTCAAACTCCTGTACTTCGGCTGGAGTAAGTCCATTATTACGGATTAAGTTATGCTCAACTTTAGCCAAGCGACAATAATCCAGCAGCGCCACTATTTCAGGTCGTTGGTAGAAAGGTAAATTGCCGGTTACGCGGTAGGCTATTTTTTCTCTTATAAGATGCTGCTCGATGTAGGAAGTTTGGCTATACAAACGCACCAATACTGCAATCTCGGTAGGCTTTGTGCCACCCGCCAAAACCTGTTTGATTCTGGTCACTATGTGGCGACCCATTTCTTCTTTGCTTTTTTCAGTATGAACTTCGGTAATACCCTCGAAGCCTCTGGTTAGGCTAAGATGTTTGGGGTGGCGTTGTTGGTTAAGCTCGATTACCCGGTTTGCTAAGGCTATTTGAGCAGCATTACAGCGAAAGTTATCATTTATCAGATAATCCTGCGGCTGATAACGCCGCCCGAATTCCTCCAATATAAACTTGGGGTTAGCTCCCCGCCACTCATAAATAGTTTGGTCATCATCTCCGATTACCATATAATTTCGATGACCAGAAGTCATCAAGTCCAGAATTTCAAATTGAGCCAAATTGATGTCCTGAAACTCGTCCACCAATACACAATCAGCTTGCTGCGCTAATTTATCCCGCAAAGTTGGATAACGAATTAACAATTCCCAACCTGTTTGAAGCATATCATCGAAAGTAATCCAACCGTGTTGCTTACGAATATCTTCAAAAAGCCGATAAAGGTCGAGATACCACTCGAAACCGCGAGGGGCAACCGCCTGAGTAGCTATTTTTAAGGCTGCCGGTGGTAGGTTGGCTTGTGCCAAGTTAGCATAACGAAGGTTTCCTTTCCACTGACCAAGTTGACTAAGGAAGTCTTCTTGGTCTAGGTCATTCAATTTCTCCCAATAAGCTACTTTTTGCTCTCTGGATTTGGCAACCGCTATTTGTAAAATTCTTCTGTCTGCCCCTTGCATTTCAAGTTCTTCAGAGGTTTGAGCAGTAGGATTTAAATAGCCCTGTGATTGCGCTACCTTCAAAACCCAATTTCCTATTTGGTGCAAAGTGCGGGTTTTAACTAAATGGCATTGAGGACACTCTTGTAAGGCGGTTTGGAGGTCAGTAACTGTAGATTTATTAAAAGAGGAAGCCAAAATCCTGCCGGGCGGGAAGACTTGCTCTTTTACCAACCGCCGAATACGCTGCACCATCGCGGTAGTTTTCCCGGCGCCTGCTACTGCAAATACCCGTGCTGGTCCAAAATTATGCTGGACGATAGTTTGCTGTTGCTCGGTAAGAGCTATAGAAGGGTCAGATTTCAACTAATTTCTCCGTCTAAGGTTGGCAATAAACGATTACAGTATAACAGCTTTTAAGTTCTTACAATTTGATTTGACCTTAAAGCTTCCTAATAAGCTAAATCTCTTAACGTCATTTTCGCTAGAAAGCTCGTAACTACCCCAATCAATGAGTTCTTGGAACAAGAAATTTTCAGTCCTACCCTTCATCTACTTTATCACTTGCTCGGAATATAGGATTGTTATGTAAAGCTTACTTTTCGCCTGATGCTTGTAACTATTAACCCCTACCCTTCCTTTGCACCCTTTTTCGTTCCCGGTCTAGTAGTTACAAATAGTATTCTCTGAATTGCCCTGAGTCAGCCATTGAGGCGGTTTGACTTAGATGAGGCTGGACATTAAAATAGAGAAAGTCTTTTACTTCAGGTTAAAACTACAATCGGAACGACAGCAAAGTTTGAGGTCTAAAACAAAATGACCGATATCAAGAGTTTGAAAAAAACCCCTCTTCACACGGTACACGAGCAAATCGGAGCGCGTCTAATTGAATTTGGGGGTTGGCACATGCCCGTTCAATACAGCGGCATACTAGACGAACATAAAGCCGTTCGTACCGCTGTCGGTCTCTTTGACCTGAGCCACATGGGTGAATTTGAAGTTAGCGGCGCAACTGCGCTGGATTTTTTGCAATACCTCTGCACCAATGATATATCTAAATTGGAAGTTGGGCAGGCGCAATACAATTTTATGTGCTACCCAGACGGTGGCATTGTAGATGACTTGATTGTTTACCGCCTTCCCGACAAATATTATGTAGTCGTAAACGCTGCCAACATCGCTAAAGACCATAAATGGATGCTTGAATGTTCCCTAATTCGAGGCAGCGACGTTATAATCCAGAATGTTTCCGAACGAACCGCTCTTATCTCCATTCAGGGACCACGCTCTCTTGAAATTCTCGCCCCTCTAACCGATGTAGCAGTTGGCGATTTGAAATACTACAGCATTGCCAGCGGCAAAGTAGGCGAGCTACAGGCGTTAGTAGCCCGCACAGGCTATACCGGTGAGGATGGCTACGAAATTTTTGTGAAAGCGGCAGACGCTGAAAATCTATGGAATTTACTTTCAGAAGCGGGCAAGGATAAAGGCATAAAACCTATCGGCTTGGGCGCACGCGATACTTTGCGCCTTGAAGCTAAAATGGCGTTGTACGGCAACGATATTGATGCCAGAGTTAACCCGCTAGAAGCCGGGTTGGAGCGCTTCGTAAAATTGGATAAGGGTCATTTTTCAGGACGTGAGAACCTAGTTTCCAAACAAAAAGAAGGTGTAAAACGTAAGTTAGTTGGATTTGAAATGAAAGGTCGCGAAATTGGGCGACACGGTTACAAAATAACCAAAGATGGCAAGGAAATCGGATTTGTGACTAGCGGCGCTCCTTCGCCATCATTGGGCAAAAATATCGGGTTGGCGCTTGTTTCGGTAGAATTTGCCGAAGTAGGTACAACGTTTCAGGTAGTGGTACGCGACCAGCCAGCGGAGGCGGTCGTGGTTAAAACGCCTTTCTATAAGAAAGCAAAAAAGTAAGGAGAGGTTAATCCCATGAATTTCCCTGAAAATTTGAAGTACAGCAAAGAACATGAATGGGTAAAAGTGGAAGGCGATGTCGCCATCGTGGGCATTACCGAATTTGCACAGGATGAACTGGGCGATATTGTTTATGTGGACGCGCCTGATGTGGGCAAGCAACTATCCCAAAACCAGACTTTCGGCGTAATTGAATCGGTCAAAACCGTTTCGGATCTCTATAGCCCCTTGTCTGGCGAAGTTATCGAGGTTAACGCAGCGGTAGTGGACACGCCCGAACTGGTAAACAAAGACCCTCACGGTGAGGGCTGGCTTATCAAACTAAAAGCCAGTAATCTGGCTGAATTGAATAATCTGATGGATTCAGTGGCTTATCGCGCCTTAATCGGCAAATAGCAGGTTTATCTAGAATCCCGCTAACGTTAATCAATTTTGTGCTTACCTATGGGATAACCCATAGGTAAGGATACTTTTACTAGAAACAGGCTGGTAAACGAGATGAACTATGTGCCGCATTCCGATATTGAGCGTCAAGAAATGCTCAAAAGCATCGGTGTAGATTCGGTTGAAGAGCTTTTCGAGGTTGTGCCGCAACAGGTACGCTTTCCTAAACTTGACCTCCCCAAAGCCCTTTCTGAACTGGAAACAACTCGCCTGATGAACGGTTTGGCTTCCCGTAACTGGAATTTGGGAGAGCATGCCTCTTTCCTAGGCGCAGGTAGCTACAACCACTATGTACCTAGTGTAATCGGGCATTTAGTTGGGCGTTCCGAGTTCTATACCGCATATACTCCTTACCAGCCCGAAGTAAGTCAGGGTACTTTGCAAGCCATTTACGAGTACCAAACCATGATGGGCGAACTCTTCAACATGGATGTTTCAAACGCTTCTATGTATGACGGAGCAAGCGCGTTGGCAGAAGCCGCCATTATGGCAGTAAACGTCACTAACAGGCACAAAGTAATTATCCCTAAAACAGTTCATCCTGACTCCCGTGCCGTTACGCGCACCTACACTGAACCGCAAGGTATTATTATCGCTGAATACGAAACCATAGAGGAAGCGGTTGCCGCCCTTGATGACCAGACGGCTGCGTTATTGGTTCAACAGCCTGATTTTCTGGGGCAGATTCAAGATTTGAAAAAGCTGGCGGATGCTGCCCATGCCAAAGGGGCGTTGTTTGTAGTTTCAGCCTATCCTACCTCATTGGGCTTGCTCAAACCGCCCGGTGAATGTGGCGCGGATATTGCGGTAGGCGAAGGGCAAAGTCTCGGAATGCGTCCTAGCTTTGGCGGACCTTACGTGGGTGTTTTCACCTGTCGCAATGAATATATCCGCAACTTGCCCGGTCGCATAGTTGGACAAACCACCGATAAAACAGGCAAACGCGCTTTTGTGCTAACCCTTCAGACTCGCGAACAGCATATCCGCCGCGAAAAAGCCACCAGCAATATATGTACCAACGAAGGCTTGATTGCACTAATAGTTACCGTTTACCTGAGCGCAATGGGCAAACAGGGCTTGCACGAAGTAGCCGAACAATGCTATCACAAAGCCCATTATGCTGCTAACGAAATTGCCAAACTTCCCGGTTACAGCTTGCCGTTGTCAGGCGCTTTCTTCAATGAATTCTTAGTGCGTGTGCCGAACGTAGAAAAGGTGCAAACAGCTTGTAAAAAAGCCGGAATAATCGGCGGCTATGCCCTTGGCAATGAGTACCCGCAATATGACGATTGCTTGCTCTTTTGCTGCACCGAAATGAACACCAAAGAAGAGATTGACTGCTTGGTGGAAGCATTGCGCGGAGCGTAATTTTGGATGAATATGCGGGCTTCTCCTACTATTATGACCTGTATTATTCTGATGTAACCGCCGACCATCCATTTTATCTGGAAATCGTTCGGCAAGTAGGGGCTGACCCGCATATTCTGGAACTGGCGTGTGGTACAGGGCGTTTGCTTTTGCCCTTGGTAGAAGCAGGTTATCGAGTCACCGGGTTAGACCTTTCCGATGAAATGCTGGCACGCGCCCGTAATAAGTTAACAGCCCTACCTGTACGCACTCAAGCGCGTACCCGCTTGCTTAAAGGCGACATGCGTTACCCTCGCGCCGTTCTTGGCTCTGAAAAGTTCGAGATGGTCATTCTGGGCTTCAACACCTTCCAACACATGCATGAAGAAGAAGATCAGATTGCTTGCCTTGAGAATGCGCGAGAAATGCTGGCATCTCAGGGTATTTTTGTGCTGGCAATGGATAATTCAACCCCCGATGAAGAGCCTGCCAACAAACTAATCGAGCTTTATGGTGTCATGCATGATTCCGAACGTCAAAGTTCCGTCACCTTGAAGGTCATTACCACAGACTTTCCTCACCACCAGATTCGCACTCGTCGCTACATGTACTACGAAAGGCTACCGGGCGGTAATAACGATTTGGTTTGTAATACCACCCTTAAGTTGCGCTATTTTTACGCGGACGAGCTAAAGAGTCTGCTAGAAAAAGCCGGATTCAAAATAGTAGAGTCTTATGGCAGTTATTACTTTGAAGAGTATGCCACCGAAAGCCCACGCATTATATATATTTGCCAGAAAGCAGAACCGGAACAATTGTGAATCCCTACGATAACATCGCCGAATATTACGATACCAAGTATGCGAAATTTGACGCTGACCTTGATTTTTACATTGAGATGGTACGCCGCGCTGGAGCTAATGCGCGTGTGCTGGAATTGGCGTGTGGCACAGGGCGGGTTACACTTCCGCTATTAGAAGCAGGTTATAGAGTTACCGGTTTGGATGCTTCCGAAAAAATGCTGGAAATTGCGCGTAAAAAAGCGATTGGCTTTAAAGAAACGGCTCGCTTCTTTCAAGCTGATATGCGCGATTTTGACCTGCGCGAACAATTCGATTTTGTTTTCATCGCGCTAAATTCATTCCAGCATTTGCTTAACCAGACTGAACAAATAGACTGCCTCAACGCTGCTCGCAAACATCTTGCGCCCGCCGGTCTGTTTATTCTTGACATACAAAACCCGGAAATCAAGGAGCAATACCCCGCCGATGGAAGGCTTGAACTGGATAGCGAGTTCCAGAATCCCCAAAACGGCAATCTAGTACAGGTTTTCCTGAGCGCCACCTCAGAGCCATCTATACAACAACGCCATTATCGTTATCTATTCGATGAAATCGAGATTGATAATAGGTTGAGGCGTACCACAACCTCTTTTAACCTGCGCTACATTTATCGCTACGAAGCGGAACTACTACTCGACAAAAGCGGGTTCGCTATTGAGGATTTATATGGTTCTTATGAGTTTGATGAATACAACACGGGTAGCGAAAAATTAATCTACGTGTGCCGCCGCAAAGCCTAACCGCAATCCGCGCTTCATAATGAACTTAACCGCCCACGATTCCTCCCCACCAGTAAAAACTCGGTAGTGTGAAAAGACAATGTGCTTATCAACTCTTTAGCTTGTCACAAAGCAAATGCCTTAGCCCATTATTGCAAGCCTAAATTCAGAGTGTTATAATGTTCACAACGTTTTAATTTGGCTCATTGCGATAATACAGACGGCTTTAGACTTCAACGCAGAAACCTAACCTTCTCACAAAGGGGATTACAAAAATGTATCGTGGTCAATTTGGTATGTGGCTCTGGATACTCCATCGCCTCACCGGTGTTGGGATTCTGGGCTTCCTTTTTCTGCACATTGCCGATACCTATCTGGTAGGGCTTGGTCCGATTTTCTATGAAGACCTAGTTTTTCTTTACAAAATCCCACCTTTTCGTATTATTGAAGTGCTTTTGGTAGGAGCGGTATTGTTCCATGCATCTAACGGTTTGCGTATAATCCTACTAGATTTCTGGGAATCTGCTATCAAATACCATAAGCAGCTTTTTTACTTCACCCTAGTTCTTTTTCTGGCGCTGTGGCTGCCCGCTGCTATAATAATGCTAAGTAGCGTAAAATGGACTTAGTTAAGACGGTTTTTCAATGAAATGGCGGGTATAAAATCCGTATTTTCTACTAGAAAAAGGAAGTTTTAAAATCTATGGCAGTCGAAACTCAAGCTAAATCCGAACAGAAACGCCGCTATACGTCCAAAGGCGCGCGTCCAAAACCCGCTAATCAATTTGAACTCTATAGCTGGTACTTCTTCCGGGTTTCAGGTATTCTGTTAATCATTTTTGCGCTCGGTCACCTTGTAATTATGCACCTACTCAATAATGTAGATGTGATAGATTACCAATTTGTTGCAAATCGTTGGGCTAACCCGCTCTGGCGCACCTACGACCTAATTTTGCTCTTTCTAGCGCTTCTGCATGGCTTGAACGGCGCAAGGGTGCTGATTTATGATTATGTCAGCGCGAGAGGCTGGCGTATGTTCGCCCTATCTACCTTATATGCGGTTGGTATATTCTTTATACTAATCGGATCACAGGTCATCATTACTTTTAATCCGGTTGTGCAGGTAAAATAATTCTCTTTCACGAGGAGCAAGTCTGAGATGTACCATAAATATGATGCCGTAGTGATAGGCGCAGGCGGGGCTGGTTTGTCTGCTGCTATAAAGCTGGTCGGCAAGGGTAACGTGGCGGTAATCAGCAAACTGTATCCAAGCCGTTCCCATACCGGAGCCGCGCAAGGCGGTATCTGCGCCGCACTTGGCAACTGCGAAGAAGACCACTGGGAATGGCACATGTTCGATACCGTCAAGGGTGGCGATTACCTGACCGATCAGGATGCTGCTGAAATTCTGGCACGCGAAGCAATTGATGCCATTTATGAACTTGAGCATATGGGATTGCCCTTTAACCGCACTCCCGAAGGCAAAATTGACCAGCGCCGTTTCGGCGGTCACACCCGCAACTACGGAGAAGGACCCGTACGCCGTGCCTGCTATTCCGCCGACCGCACCGGGCATATGATTCTTCAAACCCTTTACCAACAGGGCATCAAGAATAACGTAACTTTCTTTAACGAATTTCACTTGATGGATATATTAATCAATAACGGGCGTTGCGTTGGCGTTACGGCTATTGACATCAAAACGGGCGAATTGCACACCTTTCAAACCAAAGCAGCTATTCTAGCCAGCGGCGGCTACGGGCGTGCCTGGAAAGTTACCTCAAACGCCCACGCTTGCACTGGTGACGGTATGACCAGCGCTTATCGTGCTGGAATCCCTTTGATGGACATGGAAATGTACCAGTTCCACCCCACCGGGCTTTATCGCATCGGCGTATTGCTCTCCGAAGCAGCGCGTGGTGAAGGCGGTATTCTCCGCAATGCACAGGGGGAACGCTTCTGCGAACGTTACGCCCCAACCTTAAAAGACCTTGCCCCTCGCGATATGGTAAGTCGCTTTATCGCGCAAGAAATTCGGGAAGGACGTGGCGCAGGAACTGATAAAGACTTTGTTTACCTGCATGTGGATCATCTCGGCAAAGAGGTCATTGATGCTAAATTGCCGGACATCACCGATTTTGCCCGTACTTACCTGAAAGTTGAACCGTATAAGGAAGGCGTGCCGATTCAACCCACCGCTCACTATGCGATGGGTGGCGTACCCACTAACGTGAATGGTCAGGTTATAGTAGATCAGAATGCTACCGTATTACCCGGCTTGTACGCGGCGGGTGAGGTCGCATGTGTCTCTGTACACGGCGCAAACCGTCTTGGTACTAACTCACTGTTAGACCTTGTGGTATTTGGGCGGCGTGCCGGAATACATGCTTCCGAATTTATTAAAACGGTAGATTTCGAGGAACTGCCGTCTAATCATGAAGGGCAAGCAAACCAATTGCTTGGTTGGGTTAACTCTGGCAGCGACCCCAAGCGCAAGGAAGTCGCCGCCGACATTCGCAAAGAATTACAGCGCGAAATGGAAGAAAATGTAAAAGTAGTACGTAACGAAAAAGGCATGACCCACGCCCTGACGAAAATTCAGGAATTGAAAGAACGCTACCAAAAAGTGCGCTTGCAAGACCCAAGCAGCAAATTTAATACCGAACGCTTGGAAATTCTAGAGCTTGGCTCGCTGCTAGAAGTCTCCGAAGCTACTGCCAAAGGTGCGCTAGAACGCAAAGAAAGTCGGGGCGCACACTATCGCGAGGATATGTTAAACCGCGATGATGTGAACTTCCTGAAACATACGCTGGCTTATCGTAGCGAGGATGGCGGTGTTTCGCGCCTTGCCTATAAACCCGTAACCATAACTAGGTTCCAGCCAAAGGAGCGCAAATACTAGCGTATTTTTACAATTCGCAATGAAAGGTTCAAATAGATGCAAGTAACGGTGAAAGTTTTGCGCTTCGACCCCGAAAAGGATAAAAAGGCGCATTTCCAATCCTATGAACTAGAAGCAGACCCACTTGATAGAATCCTTGACGTGCTGCACAATATCAAGTGGTATCAGGATGGTACTCTTACTTTCCGCCGGAGTTGCGCACACGGCATTTGTGGTAGCGATGCAATGCGTATCAACGGGCGCAACCGCCTAGCCTGTAAAGTGTTGGTACAAGATATAGGCAAAAAAATTCAGGTTGAGCCAATGCTCGGTTTTACTATTATCAAAGACCTAGTAGTGGATATGGAACCTTTCTTTGCCAAATATCGTTCCATCAAACCCTATCTGATTAATCATGATGTTGCGCCTGCCGCCGAGCGGGTACAATCTTCCGAAGAACGTGAAGTGTTTGATGAAACTACCAAGTGTATCCTCTGCGGTGCTTGTAGCGGTAGTTGCCCACCTTACTGGGCAAACGGCGATTTTATTGGACCTGCTGCTATAGTAAATGCACATCGTTTTATTTTCGATACCCGCGACCAAGGCGCAGAAGAACGCCTTGCCGTTCTGGGAGAAGCAGAAGGTCTATTCCGTTGCCGTACCGTCTTTAACTGCACCGATGCCTGTCCGCGCGATATACCGGTAACTAAAGCTATCGAGGAAATCAAGCGTTATATGCTATACCGGCGATAATCAATCTGGAACAATTTAAAACTTGTTATGCTACTTATTGCCCCCTTCCCCAATCGGGGTAAGGGGGTTTTATTAATCCCGGAGAAAAGTCTATGCCTGAGCTTTTTCCTCAAACTCTTGCAAGAATCGAAGAATGGAAAGCGCAAGCTGACGTACTTGGAATAGTTTTGGTTGGCTCCAAAGGACACGGGCATGCCGATTCGCTTTCCGATGATGACCTCGAAGTAGTGCTGAGCGATGAAGCGCATGCTCTCCTTTCTCCTGCCGAATGTGGCGAAATACTGGTGAATGAATCTAAAAAAAAATTGATTTATGATGTACAATACATCAGCCTTTCCTACCTACAACAGAGAGCCGCTTCTTCCCATGACCTTGCCCATTGGCCCTACCAACGTGGGCAAATATTATACGACCGTAACGGACTTGTAACTAGCGCAGTTAAAAAAGCGGGACAAATGACTCCTGAGTTTAGGCATTTGCGCCTACTACATTCTACTATTGACACTTGGATTGTGCCTCGCCGCGCCGAAAAAACCCTCAATCGAGGCTACGAAGCTTCTAACCGTCTAATTATCGCGCGAGGAGCTAAAGCGTTATCTCGGCTGATTTTTGGGCTGGAATGGCGCTGGGTTCCGCTCGACCATTGGCTTGAGGCTGAATTAACTACTTTGGAAGATTCCTCACAGGTAGTTCCATTGCTGGCAAAGGCGTTAGAAAAAGGCAAACCCGCCCCACTCGCAGAGGCGCTCGACCGCCTCGAAGACCGCCTTTTCAACGAGGGTATTCCCCGTCCTGCCAAACGTAGGGATTTGTTTTTTGAGTTGATTCATCCCTCACGAACTGACGAAAGAGCTATTCACGGCTTGTATTAAACAAAGGAGTGACAATGATTTGTCTAGCGGTTACTTATATTATCAAACCCGGTTACGAAGAAGAAGCAATAAATCTCTTAAAAATTATGACCGAGACAACTCGCCAAGAGCAGGGCAATTTGCAATACATAGCGCACCGCTCCCCCACGCAATCTAACCGCTTCTTTCTGTACGAGCAATATACCGACCTTGCAGCGGTAGATACACATCGTGCCTCCCCACATTTCCAGCAATATGTGGTAGGCGGACTTTTTAACATTCTGGAAAGTCGCGCTCCCGAAATCTACGAACCAATTCAGTGACTAAAGCTCAAATACTTCACAGAAAGCGAGTATGAAATTTTACTTTCTGCTCGCTATTTTTATTGATTTCCAACGTTTTATTTGTTACAATTCCAACAACCGACGGGTCGGTCGGTTTTTGCAGTAGTATGATAAGGAATTAGGATGACCGACAGGCAGGATCGCAGCCAGAACCGAATCGAAAAAATACTAGAGGCAGCAGTAGAGATTTTCTCCAGAAAAGGCTACCGGGATAGTGGTGTGGATGACATCGTGGTGGAGTCGCAGACTTCAAAGGGTGGCATTTATTTTCATTTCCCCAACAAACAAGCGATATTCCTGACTCTGCTCGACCGCATGGCAAATTTGCTGCATTCTCGCGCCGAAGAAGCCCTTAACGCCGAACCAGATTTGTTGAAAAAAGGTGATGCTCTCTTGTTAAATATGCTCAAAACTTTTGGGAGCCATCGCCATCTCACTCAGCTTTTTCTGGTAGAAGCCCTTGGCGCAGGTCACGAATTTAATGACAAGATAATGGAGCTACACGGGCGTTTCTCTGCGCTGGTGCAGAACTATTTGGACGAACTGGTAAGGGCAGGGGCAGTTGCCCCAATCAATAGTCAAGTGGCAAGCATCGCATGGTTTGGCGCGGTAAACGAAACAGTCACGCGCTGGGTGTTGACCGGGCAACCTGCCAATCTGGAAGATGCGTACCCCACTTTGCGGTTATTGCTAAGGCGCGGTGTCGGGTTAAATTCGTAAGATGAATCAAAATCGGAGTTATTTCGATGGCAATTGCAACCGAAATTTTTACAAGTACAACCGAATTAGAAAATATCTTCAGTAGGGGAGTGCGGCAAGCGGCGGAACTGGGTAAATCCATTCTCGTCAGCTATACCGTGCCGATTGAAGCGGCTAACCCAATAGAGCTATTCGGACGAGCGCACCAACGCAACCAAACCGCTTTTTTCTGGTCGCGCCCTGATAGCAATTTTACACTTGTCGGAGCCGGAAGTGCTTTTGAAATTATCACCGAAGGCGAAAGTCGTTTTGAAACCGCTGCCCGCGAATGGCGAGAACTTCTGCAAGACGCGCTCATTATAAATGAGGATGATATTTGGGGTAGCGGACCTGCTCTGATGGGCGGCTACTCCTTTGACCCACTTTACAAACGAACCTCACTATGGAAGGGCTACCCTGACGGCTTGCTGATTCTTCCAAAAGTACAACTAACTTTTAGCGGGGAACGCTGCTACCTTACCGCCAACGTCCACCTTAACGCCAATACCGATACATGGGATAAAGCCGAAGATATTATCCAGCTTTATAACGCTCTGGTACAACCCGCCCACCGTGACTATGAACCGGGCAAACTGAAGTTTGAAGAACTGTTACCCGCGCGTACTTGGAAAACCATCGTAGAAACTACCGCCGAAGATATAGCCAACGGCAAATTCAAAAAAGTGGTGCTGGCGCGTGCCGCCCGCGTTACCGCCGAAAACAAAATTGATGTGGCGCGAATGTTGAGTCGCTTAGAAGCCAGCTACCCTACCGCTATAACCTATGCAATAAGCCGGGGCGAACAGTGTTTTGCAGGCGCAACCCCCGAAAGGCTGGTGCGCTTACAGGGTGGTTTGGTACAAACTATGGCACTGGCAGGCTCAATGGCGCGAGGCGTTACCCAAGAAGAAGACAACCGTCTTGGCGATAGCTTGATGAATAGCGGCAAAGACCGCTCCGAACATGCGATTGTGGTAGGCATGATTAAAGAGGCATTCGAGAAAGTATGCTCCGAAGTTAATGTGCCAGAAATGCCACAACTTCTCAAACTCAAGAACGTACAACACCTGCTTACCCCCGTAATCGGCAGGTTAGCCGCCGACAAAAGTATCCTACAACTGGTAGAGCAATTGCACCCAACTCCGGCGGTGGGAGGTTTGCCCGGTCGCGAAGCCATCGCCGCCATTCGCGAGCGAGAACAACTTGACCGTGGCTGGTATGCTGCCCCTGTAGGTTGGCTCGACCGTCGCTTTGAAGGAGAGTTTGCCGTTGCGCTGCGCTGCGCGTTGGTCAATGGTAAAGAAGCAACCCTTTTCGCGGGCTGCGGTATTATGGGCGATTCTAACCCCGATAGCGAGTACGCCGAGTCCAATTTGAAAATGCGAGTAATGTTATCCGCCATAGAGAATAGCTGAAATGTATCGCGAACCTGAAAACCCAACCTATGCCTATATTGACGCTTTTGTAGAAGAACTGGCACGCGCAGGAATGCAGCATGTAGTGATAAGCCCCGGCTCACGCTCCACCCCGCTTGCTTATAGCTTTGCCCGCAATAGCAGCATAAAAATCTGGATGCAATATGATGAACGCTCCAGCGCTTTCTTTGCGCTTGGCATGGCAAAAGCCAGCCGTAAGCCTGTTGCGCTAGTGTGTACCAGCGGCACCGCCGCCGCTAACTACTTTCCCGCCATCGCTGAGGCACAATTATCGCGAGTCTCGTTGCTGGTACTTACTGCCGATCGTCCACCCGAATTACGCAACAACGGCGCACCGCAAGCAATTGACCAGCTTAAAATATATGGGGATTATGTAAAGCTGTTTATTGAAGCCGCTTTGCCCGAAGCCAACGACGATATGCTGAGATATGCCCGTACCATCGCCGGACGCGCTTTCGGAACTACGCTGGCAAAACCATCCGGGGTAGTGCATATAAACTTCCCGTTCCGCGAACCGCTCATTCCTGCGCCCATACCCGGTCAGCCGTTACCCTCCGTAGAGACGCGCAATCCTGAAGTATGGCAAGGACGCGCCAATGCAAAGGCATATGTAACTCTATCACAAGCCCCTCGCCGTCTCGCCGATGCTGAGCTTGGAAGCTTAGCGCAAGCTCTGTCCTCTCACCAACAAGGCGTAATAATCTGCGGAGCAATTGACGAACCGGAGTTGCCGGAGCAATTGGTAAAACTAGCACAGGCTTTGCAATTTCCAATTCTGGCAGACCCTCTTTCCGGTTTGCGTACAGGCAGACACGATAAGAGCCTAATAATAGATAATTATGATGCCTTTCTAAGAGATGAGGCGGTAATAGCAGGATTCGCGCCCTCCCTTGTGCTGCGCTTCGGGGCAATGCCCACTGCCAAACCTGTTTTGCTGTGGCTCAAACGCTTCTCCGAATGTCCTCAAATCGTAGTGGATAGCGGGGATGGCTGGCAAGAGCCGACTATGTTGGCAAGCGAGATTATCCATGCCGCCCCCACCTTGATTTGCCGCGACCTTTGCTTGCAGTTTGCCGACTCCCAAAGTACCACCGAAAATAGATGGTTG
The DNA here is from genome assembly GCF_037138995.1 of Candidatus Chlorohelix sp. NCBI lineage: Bacteria > Bacillati > Chloroflexota > Chloroflexia > Candidatus Chloroheliales > Candidatus Chloroheliaceae > Candidatus Chlorohelix > Candidatus Chlorohelix sp. Next base: position 50,032 of record NZ_JBAXHI010000005.1, read on the forward strand.
TCGAGTTGGTTGGAAGCTTCTCGGCTTTCCCATGAAACCGTTCGGGAAATTATGCGCGAATTGGAAGAACCGTTTGAGGGCAAAATCTTTACCGAATTGCGCGAATTGCTACCGGAAGGCGCAATCCTGTTTAGCAGCAATAGCATGCCCGTGCGCGATATGGATACCTTTTTCTCCTGCACTGATAAAAACATCCGGCTGATGTGCAATCGGGGCGCAAATGGCATTGATGGGGTGGTATCCAGCGCATTGGGAACGGGTGCGGCTATTGGTGCGCCTCTGGCGCTAGTTATAGGAGACCTTTCCTTTTACCACGATATGAATGGGCTGCTGGCTGCCAAATTGCACCAATTGAACGCCACCATCATTTTGATAAATAACGATGGGGGCGGCATTTTCTCCTTCCTCCCGCAAGCCTCTTACCCAGAGAATTTCGAGCTATTATTCGGCACGCCACATGGGTTGGATTTCCGCCATGTCGCGGCTCTGTATGGCGCAGAATACACCCTTTCCACTAACTGGCAAACCTTCCGAGAAGCGGTCAGCGGCAGTTTTGCAAAAACCGGACTTAAAATAATCGAAGTCCCGACTACACGCGCTCAAAATGTTATCCAGCACCGTCGGTTCTGGGGACCTATCGCCGAGAGGATAAAAGCGGGGGTATGGAGCAGGCTCTAGCCTACAACTACCGCCGTGAAGGGCATAGTACAACCATCGCCCTGTTACATGGCTTTACCGGCAGCGCGGCTAGTTGGAATCCGCATATTGCTGCGTTTTCAGGCTTTGCCGATGTGCTGGCGATAGATGCGCCCGGACACGGCAATTCGTCCACTCCCGCCGACTCCGCTTTGTATTTGCTTCCACACACTACCGAAGCCTTTCTAAAGCTATTAGACACCCTGAATTTAGCGCGGGTGGTTCTGCTCGGCTATTCGATGGGTGGAAGACAAGCATTGCATATTGCTACAACCGCGCCCGAAAGAATAAAAAAATTGGCACTAGAAAGCGCAACACCCGGTATAATAGACCCGGCAGAACGGGCTAACCGGCGTGAAAGCGATGGCAAACTGGCAGATTTTATCGAGCGCGAAGGGTTGGAAGCTTTTGTAAATCATTGGGAAAATATTCCGCTCTTTGAAAGCCAAAAACAATTGTCGCCAGCCATAATAGCAGCGCAACGGGCGCACCGTCTGCAAAACAGCCCAATCGGATTGGCTAACAGTTTGCGCGGGGCAGGAACTGGAATGCAAGAACCTTTGCATGCAAAACTACATAGCCTGAAAATGCCGATTCTGCTCATAGCCGGAGAGCTAGATTTGAAATTCTGTGCAATCGCCCAACAAATGCGCGAACTTATACCGCAAAGTCGCCTCGAAATTGTGCAAGAGGCAGGACACGCGGTACATTTGGAGAAACCTGATGAATTTGACCGTCTGGTACTGGATTTCCTAAAGGTTTAAAAACGCTTGTTTGTGAGTTCTGTATTTTTACAAGGAGGATAAAATAATGCCGTTGGTAAAGTGGTACAAAGCAAGAGAATATGGCGACATCATCTATGAAAAGTGCGAGGAAGGTATCGCTCGAATCACAATTAATCGCCCGGAAGTGCATAACGCCTTCCGCCCTGATACCCTTTTTGAATTAAGCGAAGCCTTTAAGGACGCGCATGAAGACCCGAATGTGGGCGTGGTGCTATTTACAGGCGCAGGCGGTAAAGCCTTCTGCTCTGGAGGCGACCAGCGAGTGCGTGGCGTAGGCGGTTATGTGGGTAAGGACGGAGTGCCGCGCTTGAACGTGCTAGAACTCCAGCGCCAGATTCGGGTAATGCCCAAGCCCGTTGTCGCAGTGGTGGCAGGATATGCCATCGGCGGCGGTCATGTGCTGCACGTGGTTTGCGACCTCACTATCGCTGCCGAAAATGCTATCTTCGGTCAGACTGGTCCTAAAGTGGGTAGCTTTGATGGCGGCTTCGGTTCTTCATATCTTGCCAGCATCATCGGGCAGAAAAAAGCGCGTGAAATCTGGTATCTGTGCCGCCAATACAACGCGCAAGAAGCTCTACAGATGGGCTTGGTAAATACCGTAGTGCCGTTGGAAAGGCTGGAAGAAGAGTCTATCCAATGGGCTTTGGAAATGCTGGACAAAAGCCCGATTGCGTTGCGCTTCCTGAAAGCGGCTTTCAACGCTGATTTAGACGGACAGATGGGCTTGCAAGTGTTGGCGGGCGATGCCACAATGCTTTACTATATGTCGGAAGAAGCGATAGAGGGCAAAACCGCCTATGTCGAAAAGCGCAAGCCCAATTTCAAAAAGTTCCCGCGCCTACCTTAATTTGGAATAAAAACAAGGGTCTTATGAAGATTAACAATTAAAACCGTAAAATGAGTATTGGGGTAAATCTACCAGATTTCACCATCAAACGCGGGCGCATCGCGATGCGCCCCTACGAACCAACCCTCATGAGAACCGATTTGTAGGGGCGGTTCGCGATGCGCCCGGTTTTCTTACATATTTACGGATTAATTTCTAAAAGTTCATAAGCCCCTTGTTTTTAAGCAATATCCTAAAATCATAATTAATGACACAAACACCGGAACAAAATCTAATACCGGACTGGCTGAAGCGGCGTGCCGAATCTTCCCCGCACAATATCGCCCTTATCTTCAAGGATGAGGCGTTGCATTGGGCAGAGCTTTACGACAAGGCGTTGGTGTATGCCGGGCAGATGTCAGCGCAAGGAGTAGAAGCAGGGGCGCGAGTGGCATTGCTGTTGGGCAATACCCCTGCCTTTGTTTGCGCCATGCATGCTACGCCACAACTTGGCGCGATAGTAGTACCGCTCAACACCCGCTTGACCTTTGCTGAATTAGGCTGGCAACTTGAAGATGTGCAACCTACCTTGCTGCTGTATGATGCGCCAAATGCCTCCAAAGCTATTGAACTTGCTTCATACACAACCTGCCCAATTCTCAGCCTTGAGGAATTGGCAGAAACAGAGCCTGTTACTTTTCGACAAGCTGAATATTACGCCACAGACCAAATACACAGCATCATCTATTCTTCGGGGACAACCGGCAAACCCAAAGGGGTGATGCTTACCTACGACAACCATCTTTGGAATGCGCTGGCATCTTGCCTTAATCTTGGCTTGCAGCAGGATGACCGCTGGATGGCGGTTTTACCGCTCTTTCATGTAGGCGGTATGTCTATCCTGCTACGTAGCGTACTTTACGGTATCCCGGTAGTTTTACATGAGTCATTCGACCCTGCCGCAATTAATCTCTCTATCATCCAAAATCGCGTCACAATTATTTCGGTGGTAGCAACCATGCTCCAACGTATGATGGATGAAAGCAGCGATAGTGGCTACCCTGCCCACTTGCGCTGTGTGCTGACCGGGGGCGGTCCTGTGCCAAAACCTTTACTGGAACGTTGCGCTGCCCTGAATATACCTATCACCCAAACTTACGGCATGACTGAAACCGCCTCACAAGTTGCCACCCTTTCACCCGCCGATGCGCTAATAAAATTGGGTTCAGCCGGACGCGCCCTATACCCAAGTGAAATTAAAATCTTGCATAAAGAATCATCCCCTGACGGTGTAGGCGAAATATTGGTGCGTGGTCAGATAGTGACGGCGGGCTATTTCAACCGCCCTGAAGAAACCACGCAAGCCTTAGCGGAAGGTTGGCTACACACCGGAGACCTCGGCAGGCTGGATAAGGACGGCTATCTCTACGTGGTGGATAGGCGCAGCGATTTGATAATATCAGGCGGCGAGAACATTTACCCGGCTGAAATCGAAGCGGTACTATTGGCGCATCCGGTAATAGAAGAAGCGGGCGTGGTGGGCGTTCCTGAAGAACGGTGGGGTCAGATTCCTGTTGCAGTGGTAAAATTGCGCGAGAACACAAACGCAACTGAAACAGGATTGATAGAATGGTGTAGTGCGCGACTGGCTCGCTACAAAGTGCCAAAACGGATAGTCTTTGCCAAAAGTCTGCCTCGAAATGCAGCCGGAAAGCTGGTACGACGGCTATTAAAAGATTCACTATTGAAAAAAACGGAGTAGTATGACACCCGCAGGACAGATAAAAAACAAACTTACCAAACGGCAAGCATGGTTAATGGCTTCCCGACCCAAAACGCTTCCCGCCGCCACCGCTCCGGTGTTGGTAGGTACGGCAGTCGCATTTTACGATAAAGGATTCAGCCTTTTCCCGGCGTTGGCGGCATTGGCAGGCGCATTGTTAATCCAGATTGCCACCAATTTTGCCAATGATGTTTTCGATTACAAAAAAGGGGCTGATACCTCCGAAAGATTGGGTCCTGTGCGAGTCACCGCAGCAGGTTTACTCACGCCAAAAGAGGTTTTCACCGGAATGTGGGTGGTGTTCGGACTGGCAACGCTAGTGGGCGTGTATCTGGTGATAGTAGGCGGCTTGCCTATCGTAATCATCGGGTTATTATCCATAGCTTCGGGCATTGCCTATACCGGAGGACCCTTTCCGTTGGGCTATAACGGATTGGGTGATATTTTCGTTTTCATCTTTTTTGGTTTGGTAGCCGTTTGCGGAACCTATTATGTACAGGTTGGAACGGTTGGGGCGCTGGCGTGGTGGTGCGCTATACCGATAGGCTTGCTGGCAACCGCTATCATCGTGGTCAACAATCTACGCGATGTAAAAACTGATACGGTGGCTGGCAAAAAAACAATGGCGGTACGAATCGGAGAGAGCGGCGCAAAGGCAGAATATGTGCTATTGGCGGCTTTGTCTTACCTAATAGCCCCTGCAATGTGCCTGTCTGGCGTTGCGCCTTGGTGGGCAATGCTGGTATGGCTCTCACTGCCGCTCGCCTATCAGCAAATCAAGCTTGTTTTCACCGTCACCGGACGCGCCTTGAATAAAGCGTTAGGTGGTACTGGTCGTCTGGAACTGGTATATGGCTTGTGCCTGTCTATGGGTTTAGTGATAGCACGTTTGATAGGTAGCTGATATTTCACAATCAGGCAGCTTTGTGTTATGCTTAGAAATGTGTTTTTAGACTGAAATTGTTGGAGATTATGGACACTATACCCCAAAATATAGAGGCTCTCGCCCGTTTTCGTTACGCCCTTATGGATATGGATGGGGTGCTGTATCGCGGCAACCAAGCCTTACCCGGCTTGCTGGAATTTTTCGATTTCCTAGCGCGTGCCGATATTGGCTATAGGTTGCTCACCAACAACGCCAGTATGACCCCGGACGACTATCACCACAAATTGCTGAAAATGGGCTTGGATGTACCTCCTGAGAAGATTATCACCAGCCCGCTGGCAACCATAATACATTTGCGTAAAATTGCGCCGGAAGGGGCAGGTATCTACGTGATAGGTATGGCAGCGTTACGCCGCACCCTATTTGGCGAAGATGAACAAAACGGTCTCTTTTATTTCGATGACAAAAACCCTCGCTTCGTGATACAAGGCGCAGATTTCAATCTAGTATATGAATCTTTGCGTAAAGCAACTCTGCTAATTCGAGCGGGAGCAACCTATATTGCGACCAATGCCGACCCGGTTTTCCCTTCCGAAGAAGGGCTTATTCCGGGCGCGGGTAGCGTAGCCGCATTACTACAAACTGCCAGTGGGCAAAAACCTTTTATCATAGGCAAACCCGAACCAATTATGTATGAACTTGCGCTGGAACAACTCGGCACACAAAAGCATGAAACCGTTATGATTGGGGACAATCTTGTAACAGATATTGAGGGCGCGTTGCGGTTAGATATACCAACCATCATAACCTTGAGTGGTGTTACCAGCCCTGTCGAGTATGCTGCAAGCCCGCTTAAAGCCGATTTAAGCTTTAACGGCTTACCAGAATTAACTGCCGCATGGCAATCTGTCTTATAAAACCCGGAGAAAGTATATATGGAAAAGAAAGCAGTTCAAACCGATAAAGCCCCAGCCGCCATAGGTCCTTACAGTCAGGCTATTCGGGTTGGCAATCTGTTGTTTACCAGCGGACAAGTGCCGATAGACCCCGCTAATGGTGAAATTACAGGCTGGGAAATCAAGGAACAGGCTCGCCAAGTGTTTATCAACATTCAAAACCTGTTGGCAGCACAAGGTTGTACATTGGCGAATGTGGTTAAAACCACCGTTTTCCTGCGTCACATGAGCGATTTCCCGGAGATGAACGAAATTTACGCGGAATTCTTCAGTGGCACTATCTTTCCCGCCCGCAGCACGGTTGAGGTTAGTCGCTTACCAAAAGATGCGCTGATTGAAATTGAAACCATTACCCTAATTCCTGAATAGTGCAAAGTACCGAAGCAGCTTTCCAGTTTGATTATGAGAACGAAGCCATTATTGAGGGGCGCGGCATCGGTAATTCTGCTGCGCGAGACCTCGGCGCAATTCGATTACGCCGTTTTCTGGCTGCTTTCGCTGCGTTGCCATCAGGCGCAAAGGTTATGGAAGTGGGCTGTGGAGCAGGGAGACAATGTCGCACCCTCAAAAAGCTGCGACCAGAATTAGAGGTGCATGGCTGTGATTTAAGCCAACGTGCCATTGCTGAAGCCAAAGCCAATAATGATGGGGTAGAGTATCGTATTTCTGATGCAGCGCAATTGCCTTATCCAGATGCTGATTTTGACGCGGTGATGCTTTTCGATGTGCTAGAGCATGTCCCAGATGTTGGCAACGTGGTAAGCGAAATAGCGCGAGCGCTGAAACAGGGCGGTCTCTTTCATGCCTTCATCCCCATCGAGGGACAACCCGGCACGCTTTTTTATCGCCTCAGAAATAGTCGCCTTTTACCCATCGCCCGTTGGAAAAAAGAGCGCATCGGTCATATTCAGCAACTAACTGATACCGACCTAATCGCCTTGTTTGCCGCCAACGGCTTGACGCTGGTTGATAAAAGCTACAGTTTCCACCTGATGGGTCAGATTTTAGATATTGCTGATTACTGGCAACGAGACTGGCAAAGTGGAAACCGCCCGGTATGGCAAAAGAAATTTGCCGCATTGGTCGCCAGAGGTATCATGTACCCTACTTGGCGCTTAGCCTACTTAGAAGACAATCGCCGCGCCTCCAATAACCGCGCCACTGGCTTTCATTTGACCTGCCGCAAACTCTAATCTTTTATTCACGGGTTAAGGTAATAGCTCTAACAAGGTTGGCTCCTGCCGCCTTCAAAACAGTAGCACAGGCATTGAGAGTAGCCCCGGTTGTGCAAACATCATCCACCAGTAAAATGTTTTTTCCGATGAGTGAAGCGCCACGCCACTCAAAAGCATTGGCTACATTCTCGGCGCGTTCGCGTAAGCCCAAACCAATCTGTGAGCGAGTTTGCCGAATCCTTGCCAGTTGTATTTCATCTATTTCAAGCTTGCAAACTTCGCTAATACTTTCTGCCAGTAACCCTGCCTGATTATATCCCCGCTCTTGCAAGTGGGTACGATGCAAAGGCACTGGTATTAACAAATCCGAATCCAGCCAACCACGCTGTTTAATTGCCTCTGCCATTTCTGCCCCCAATACACCCGATACCGCCCGTACACCCCGATATTTCAGCTTTAATACAGCCTGACGAATTGCGCCGATATGTATAAAAACGCTGCCAGCCGTATCCAAACTGCGCGATGGCATGCTGCACAGAGGGCTATAACAACGTACACCGTTAAAGGGCGCTCCACAAACCAAACAATAAGATTGTGTAATATAGGGGAGTGATTTTCGACAATCTGGGTGAAGCCATTGACCGATTTTACCGCAAACAAAGCAGCGTGGAGGAAAGAAAAAATCCACCAGTATGCCTGTCAGCTTCATGCTAATTTTCCTGCCATTCTAGCAAATCGCCAAGTTGCGTACCGGTTTGGGTTGCAGTGTGCGCGGGCAACTCCACTACATAATGCGCTTTTGGCACTATCTTGCTGAGTCGCCATGGCTTGAGGTTATGCGAAATATGCACCACCTTATGCGCTTTGTCGGCAAAAATCACATCAATAGGAAACTGCATAAAAAAACAGTGGACACTATTGTTAGGAATGATAATTAGCCCATCGCCCGGTGCAAGCGTTTTACGCCCCAACAACCCCACAAAACGAGTCCAGATAGTATTGGCAACTTGCCCATTGCTCATCAACGTAACATTTCGAGTTTTATTAATTACTTTCATAAACTTTCTGGCAAAAAATTAGCCCGGACCGTATTGAGCGGACCGGGCAAGTATAAGTTAAATTATTCAAAATTTAAGCCCATAGCTTTAGCTACAGTTGGTATTACCGGACCAAGAATTACAATATATATAGTCGGCAATATCAGAAAAGCCATTGGGAAAAGCATTTTGATAGGCGCTTTATGGGCTAGTTCTTCTGCCAGTTGGCGGCGGCGGATACGCATCTGATCGGCTTGAATCCGCAATACTTTGGTCATACTTACGCCTAATTGGTCGGCTTGCACAATCGAAGCTACGAAAACACTTAATTCCTGCACATCACAACGTATTGCCAGTTCTTTAAGAGCATCTCGGCGTGTTTTACCGACACGTTGTTCTGCCAGCATACGTTTGAACTCTTTGCCAAGTTCGTTGTCCCATTTCTCAGTAACACGCAACAACGCTTGGTCAAAACCAAGACCAGCCTCAACGCAAATAGTAAGCAAATCAATCGCATCGGGCAATGCTCTCAAAATGGCACGGCGGCGCTTTTTCATCTTACCGCCTAGCCAATAAACCGGAAGCATAAAACCTAATAGGAAGAAAATTACCGGTCCTAGAATACGCCAAGTCATCGGCGTATTTGCAAGAAAGAGCAATATTCCTATTAAACCGCCCACCAAGAACGCTGACAGTAACCGTATCCCCAGAAAATCGGCAGGAGTCATATTATTAGGGTTGCCGGCAATAGCCAGATTCTGGCGCAACCTATCCTGAGTGGCGTTAGGAGTAAACGAGCTAACAATACGGGCAAATAACGCTATTATCGGTCTTATAATACGATCCCTGAAAGGTTGTTCCAATTCAAGCTTTTCAAGAGAAATCGGTTTTTCAATATACTCAGCGAGGCGTTGTTCCACTAGGTCAGGGCGATTACGGCGTAGTATAAAATAAGCCGCTAATGCCATCGCAATACCTATAATCAGTACAACTATTATTACAGGTAGTATTCCCTGCATATCTTTACCTCTTAAACCTCTATATCGGTAATTTTCTTGATTGCGAAAAAGCCTGCGATAATCATTATAATACCGCAGATAGGCATACAAAGCCATGGCCACTTAAACATTCTGGTAATATAATCTGAATTTATCAACATTAACACCCCAGCCAAGGCAAGCGGTAATCCAGACAGAATATAACCAGAATATTGTTGCTGCGCGGTTAAAACGGTAATTTCACCTTTAATACGTACCCGCTCACGAATGGTATGACCGATATTATCTAGAATTTGGGAAAGGTTGCCGCCGACCTCACTTTGAATATTTATAGCAGTAATCAATAAATCTAGGTCATCGCTAGGTACACGGCGAAGCATATTTGCCAACGCCTCGCGACTACTCAGACCTAAACCTACTTCACGAGTAACCCGTTTGTACTCATCCGCCATTGGTGCCGGAGCTTCGCGGGCAATCAAATCCATTGATTGCAAAAGACTGTAACCGGAGCGCAATGAGTTTGCCATCAAGGTGATAGTATCACCAAGTTGGTTATTAAAGGTTTTCATACGCTTCTTGGAACGTCTTTTGACATACATATCAGGTATATATAACCCCAAAATGCCAACAAGCAACCCTACTATAAGCGCAAATACACCAAACCCCCGCCCTAAATACCAGCCCAAAAGAACTCCAGCGCCTGTGCTTGCCACCTTGAAAAGTAAAAACTCTCCAACGGTTATTTTCAAATCGGCTCTTGCAAGATTACGGGCAATATTGTCGGCAAAATTTCTGCCTTTTAAAACTTTATCTATTCTTTCCGCAACAAGAGCGCGAGTGGCAGACGCGCCCCCCTCCAATTGGGCTTCATCTTTAACAGTCTCAGCAACATTGGTATTGGTAAAACTATCGAGGCGCTCTTTCAGATTGCTCTTCTTAGAGCCTCTAAGACGAAGCGCCATGAAAATCAAGACAATCGCTACCACAACTATCACTAAAACTATTACCAGGATTGTGGTCTGGTTCATTATCACTTCCCTATCAGATTTAGGCTAGTTTTGGGCGCTAATTAGAATGCCCGCAACTGACTCGCCGAACCAAAAGTATCAGGTGGTAAGAAGATGTTATGTTGTTCAAATTTTTCAACACAACGCGGTTGAACTCCGGTTGGCTTCAATTGCCCGATAATTTTCCCGTTTTCATCCACGCCTGTTTGTTCGAAGCGGAAAATTTCCTGTAATTTGATAATATCGCCTTCCATGCCATCCACTTCGGCGATACTGGTAATTTTGCGGGTGCCGTCCTTTAAACGCTCCTGCTGTACAATCATATTTACAGCCGAGGCAACTTGCTCACGAATTGCGCGTACCGGCAAATCCATACCAGCCATTAAGCACATTGTTTCGGTACGACTCAGAGCATCTTTCGGGCTGTTTGCGTGCAAAGTTGTCAGCGAACCATCATGACCGGTATTCATCGCCTGAAGCATATCCAGTGTTTCACCGCTACGACACTCCCCTACCACTATTCGGTCGGGGCGCATTCGGAGGCAGTTAATTACCAAGTCACGTATGGTTACTTCCCCTTTACCTTCAATATTTGCTGCCTTAGATTCAAGTGTAATCACATGATCTTGCCGCAACTGCAATTCAGCGGCGTTTTCCACTGTAACTATGCGTTCATCATCTGGAATAAAACCTGAAAGCACATTCAATAGCGTCGTTTTACCTGAACCAGTACCACCTGACACTACTATATTCATGCGTGACAACACTGCTGCTCTTAAGAAATCGGCAATACGTGTAGTCAAAGAGCCATAACGCACCAAGTCTTCAATTGTTAAAGGCTTTTTGCTAAATTTTCGGATGGTAACTACCGGTCCTATTAGTGAAAGAGGCGGAATAATAATGTTAACACGGCTACCATCGGGCAAACGCGCATCTACCATTGGCGAGCTTTCATCAACACGCCGACCAATCGGGGAAACGATACGCTCAATAATACGCATCAAATGTTGGTCGTCCTTGAACTTTACCTCGCTTTTAACCAACTTACCTTTGCGCTCAACATAAACCGATTTGGGCCCATTTATCATTACTTCACTAACGGTTTCATCTCTTAGCAAAATTTCCAGAGGACCATAGCCTAAAATCTCAGCAAGGATTACATCCAGAAGCAGGGATTTTTCAGCCCGGCTTAATGTAACACCCTGCGTTTCAAGTAACACTTCTTGGAAAATATCATCGGTAATCGTTCTTACTTGGCGTTCCTCTGTAGGCGAAATCTTTCGGCGCTCCAGTTCAGCCACCAAACGTTCCTGAACCTTACCCTTAAGCTCGTAGGTTATCTTATCCTGTTTTGAATCCTGTACAACGGCAGTACGATCAAACCTAGAGGCTGATTTTTGTTCTTGCTGAACTGGAGTCGCACTATTGCTCGAAGGTGTGGAAGCGCTACCAGTGTTCCCCGAAGTGCCTTTATCATTGTTATCTCCAATACCAATACGCCTTAGTAACACTGAACCACCTCATAAAGACCTTTAACAACTTCATTTGACTCAAAATCGAGAGTTATTAGGAGTGTTATTTTTTTCCGCTAAATAAACCGAATAAGCCACGTTTCGGAGCTATAGCGCCATTTTTAGCTGCCGCCTTATCCGCTCGAACATTGAGAGTCTGATCAATAACACGATGAGCTATAGCCTCAATGCCTTTTGAAAAAGGATTATTAGGGTCGTCTAACACTAGGGGCGTACCCTGATTTATAGAAAGAGTCACAGTAATGCCACTGCTTGGTATTGTGGCAGCTACCGGATGCTGAATCGTAGACTCAATGCTTTCTATTTTCAAGCCATGTTTCGAATCAACCCGGTTTAGCACCAGTACAATTTTGTCTCGCGAATATTCAAGAATCTCGGCGACTTCAAGAAAAAGGCGTATATCTTTAATTGCGGGCATTTCCAGTGTCATAATCGTAAGGATTGTATCACTAGTGTCAAGAATCGCCAGTTGGGTTTCATCCTTTAGTGAAGGAAAAGTATCCACAAAAATATAATCGAAATTGCGCCTTAATTCTTGTAAAATGCGAGTAATTTCATCAGCGGTAATCAATTCGGCTTGATCGGGTTTAGGCGGAGCAAGCAATACCCTTACCTGACTGCTATGTGACATCATCACATCATTAAGCAATTGAGAGTCTAATTGGTCAGCCCTACCTTGCAAATCGCTGATGGTTTTCACGGGGCGCACGTCGAGCATCATACTGACATCACCAAAGAAAAGGCTACCATCAACCAGCGCGACACGCTTTTTGCTAATTTGTTTGACTGCTACCGCCAGATTAGAAATGATAACGGTGCGACCAACGCCACCTTTAGGGCTGAAAATACTGATTACCTTACCCAGTTCTTCTTGAGAGCCGCCATCCGCGCTTGGCGTTCCGGCTACCGGATAAATAGGCGCAGTTGGGAAGCGGCGGCGCGAGACTTCGCTACTGTAAACGTGCCTAATACTGCCGATTAACTCATCACCGGAGAAGGGCTTTACCAAAAACTCGCTTGCGCCTGCCCGCATCGCCCTTCGCAGGTAATCCTGCTCACCTTGAACCGACATCATTATTACTGCTATGTTTGGCAAGGTTTGCTTGATGCGCTCTGTTGCGGTTATGCCGTCCATATCCGGCATATTTATATCCATTAGAACTATATCAGGCTGGAGCTTCTTGGCTGTTTCAATACCTTCAATACCGCTGGTTGCAGACCCGATTACCTCAATATCCTTCTCAAAATAGAGCAGATTGATTAGGTTATTGCGAGTTTCGACTATATCGTCAACCACCAACAGACGTATTTTCTGTTGCGAGTCACTCATTAGTAGTTTCCCTTAAAAAATTTATTTGGCTGATCTACACGCTCTTGCTCAATTGAGGTCTTAAGCAAGGTCCCCAGCAAAACACAACAAAAATTCCCCTTAAAAATTAAAAAGGGTTTTGTAGCCTTAAGTGAAATTTTAGCGCCTTTAATATTCCAAAGCAATAGATTTGCTTTTCAGACACTTGCCTATGTGACTTTTTTACCATTAGCATTTAAACCCATTAGGACAGGCGAAGCTATGCTGCTCGCGCCTGCCCTTAATAACGTTTCCGCTTTTCCTCGATACTTCCTCAACTTTTAAATGGGAAGCTGTAGCATTGGTTTCCACCGCTTCCCTTTCAGTTATTATCGCTGGTTGAGATTTGTAGCAAAGACTGCCTCTGGAATGGGCAACCCGTAGTCCCTGACCAGTGTTCTATAAGTCACACCGCTGGTTTTATCAATGGTGATAGAAGGGTCTTGCGGGTTTGTCGGGTCTTGTGGGCGAGAGCGCAAAGTGAAATGAACCACCGGAATAGTCGCCAAAATATTGCGGTCAGCGCTAACCTGAGCCTGTATTTCGGGTTTCGCTCCGTTTATACCAGCTAAAACCGAAGTTGAAAGCGCCACCCGCGCTTCACGGGTGAACTTTAACACTTCGGCTTCTTGGTCGGTCACCGCTAACACCAAAATCATAGTAGTGCCGAATTGCCTACCGCTTTCCTCGTAAGGCGGAGCTGTCGGCATCGGAGTAGGCGTACCGGGACCTACCGCAATTGAAGTAGGCTGTGGCGCTGGACCCTGATCTATACCCATACCAGCAGTAGGAGTAGAACGTATGGCATCACCCCTATACGGTTCAAGCGGAGGTCCAAAGCGAATTACTTTCAGAATACGAACGTTTTGCAACACGGTTTTAGTGCTGATTTCCAAGATAATTGGACGACTAGAAGTTTGATTCAATTGTGCATTAGTCTGGTTACCTTGGTTGTTTTCAGAATAAGAGGTATTGGTAACTGCGTTGTTTTCATCGCCTTTGCGCTCAAACACGTAAGTAGCGATTACATCCACCAAATCGCCTTCCGCAATCAAGCCGGCAGCAGCCGAGAGGTCATTGGTGGCATAGGCAAAGGCTTTCTTGCCGGGTTCTAAGCGCTTCTCAGATACCAGTTGTTTCATATAGGCAGAGAAGTTGCCATCCACCAAATCGCCGCGTTTCAATTGCTGTCGCGCAAGTATCGGGTTTTTGATGATACGCCCATAAGCCTGTTCTTTGCTGATAAGGTCATTATCTGGGTCAAATTCTGCCCGTGACTTATCAATCGTATCCAAATCATCCGGCAATAGCTGAGTTCCGGCTGACAGGTTGCGAGTTACCACTACCACTTTTACGTTAGCTGTAACAGGGGTGGGAGTCGGACCTGCCGCAGTTGTAGGCAAGCCTGCGCCGGGAGTCACGGCTGTTGCACCACCCGGTAAGGTAGTAGCAACCACTCCAGCATCTGGAGTCGGGTTATTATTCTGGCTACTGCGAAGAAGCAGGAAAATAGCGCCTGCCGCCACCAGACCAATCAAGAGTATCAAGAGTAGAACTAGCGGTCCACGCCTTCTCATAAATCTGCCCCTTTTCCTTTCCGTTTGTCAATTACAGGAGGAATAGGTTACCCCACTTAGTACCTTTTTTAATAATATAGTAAGCACATAATTTTGGTTATGTTAATCTGCATATATTATGTCTATTTTAACAAAAGATTGCAATAGGAAAAGTGGGCAAATTTATGTCAATTTCAATTTTTCTTTATTGCAAGGGCAGCAAATATAAATGTTGTAATGGCGCTGACGGTGTGGGTAGCATAGTAACCGCAAAACGCGCAAGCAAAGCGGAAAAATTTTGCCCCGGCGTAAGCTGACCCAATATAACAGGGTGGGTTGCTCCAGTACATGCCGGTAAATTGGCAGGTCTTCCACGCAAAAGCTCGTAGCCAAAAAGGGCAAAGAAAGCCGCTTCTTTTTGCTTAGCGGGTAGCCCAAACTCATCGTGTAGTCTTACTGCTACTTTCCCACCTAACGACTCGTCTAAAAGCCTCATCAGAAAGGGGTTGCGCCCCCCGCCTCCGCTTACGATAAGCTCAGCCAAGCCACCTTCCGGTGCGAAACGCTGCACCGACAACGCGATGCTATGGGCGGTAAGCGCGGTAAGGGTAGCAATAACATCCGCGCCGCTCAGGTTGCGCTCAGTCGCTTCCTCTTTTAATTGCAGCCAGTAACTTTCGCTGAACAATTCGCGCCCGGTGGATTTGGGCGGTTGCATTGCATAGAAAGGGTGTGCCAGCAACTTTTCCAGCCACTCATAATCAATCTTACCGCTTGCCCCTATCTGCCCATCAATATCATAACTCAATGTCCCAGATGAATAATAAGCGGCGGCGAAATCAATTAGCACATTACCGGGTCCTGTATCAAAAGCGGTCGCGCTTTTATGTCCGCCTCCCGCAGGCAAGAAAGTAACATTGCCGATGCCGCCGATGTTTTGCAAGGCGCGGGTTTTGTGCTTGTCAGAGAAAAAGACGTAATCGAAGAACGAAGCTAAAGGCGCACCTTGCCCATTTGCCGCCACATCTGCCACTCTGAAATTTGATGAGGTGGTAATGCCTGTTCTCGCCGCAATTACCGCTGGTTCGGCAATTTGGAGAGTAGAAAGCGGCCTATTAGGTTCTACTTGATGCCAGACGGTTTGCCCATGGGAAGCGATTAGGTCAACTTCGCTCGCTTTCATACCAAGTTTTTCTAAAAGATTGTTAACCGCTTCGGCAAAAGCCTCGCCCAGCGCAAAGTTTAGCATGCACAATTCTTGGGTAGTGGTTTTTGAAGCGCAAGCATCCAGCGTCAATTTCCTTAAACTCGCTTCCAGAGAATGTTCATAGTGACCGAGTACCTTAAAACCTAACTCTCCGGTCTCATTCTCATGGAACTCCACCAAAGCGGCATCAATTCCATCCACGCTAGTACCACTCATCAAACCGATTACTCTGGCGTTTAGTTCCATTTGGTTAACCTTTTAACGCGCCCATGCGTACCCCTTCTAGGAAGTAGCGCTGGAATAGCAAAAAGAAAATAATCATGGGTAGAGCAGCAAGAGACGCACCGGAGAAAATCAAACCGTAATCGGTTGAAAACTCGGTTTGCAGACTGGCTACTCCCACCGGCAAAGTCTGAGAAGGCGCTTTAATCAATACCATCGAGGGCCACAAGTAGTCATTCCAGTAGCGCACAAAGGTGAAAATTGCCAGCGCACCGATAGCGGGTTTGCTTAACGGCGCAATAATACGCCAGAACACGCCCCATTCGCTGCATCCATCTATACGTCCTGCCTCTTCCAATTCGGTCGGCAATGTCTGAATAAACTGACGCATCAGAAAGATACCAAAAACACTAGCGGTACCGGGCATAATAACTGCCAGTAAATTATCCCGCAGCCCAAAGTTCTGCACTACAAAGTAGAGCGGGGTAAGCGTCACATGCGGTGGTATCATCAAGGTGCTGAGAACCAACCAAAACAACACGTTGCGCCCGAAAAACTTTTTCTTGGCAAAAGCATAGCCGGATAAGGTATCAAACGCCACATGGAATACGGTAATCGTGATGGTTATAACAAAGCTGTTTATAGCCCAATTCGAGTAATATTTAGCTTGCGAGAATAGACGGTTGAAATTATCTAGGCTGGCGTTCACCGGGATAATATCAGGTGGGATTTTAATGGTATCTTTTGTAGGAGTCAAAGCCGTCACAAAAAGCCAGTACATTGGAAACAGCGAGATTATAGTGGTAATAATCAATGCCAGCCAAAGCGGCACTTTCCACCAAATGCTCGAAACCGCTTTTGTCCTACCTTTTACATTAACCAATTCTGCCGCCATTTTAATACTCCACATCGCTTCGCAAGAACTTGAACTGGAACACCGAAATAGTGGCAATAATCAGAAACAGCACAATCGCCTGAGCCGAAGCCACCCCGTAATTCAGATTGCTATAAAGCATTTGGTAAATTTGGGTCACGATTGTCTGGGTACTATCGCCCACACCGCTTGGAACCATTACATACACTTTTTCAAAAACTTCAAAGCTGGCAATTGTGTACAGCACCACCACATACAAAGTAGTTGATTTAATCAAGGGTAGAGTAATGCTCCACCATTTTCGCACAGGACCCGCCCCTTCAAGTTCTGCCGCTTCATACAAATCTTTGGGAACGCTGCCCATTGCCGCGCTGAATAACACCACGCCCGTAGCAGGAGCAGTAAAAACGGTGGAAAGTACGATACTGTTCAACGCTATATCGGGGTCGGAGAGCCAGCGCACCGCGTCTGCGCCAAACAAGCTCAACAGGTAGTTCAGAAAGCCCCACTGAGTATTGAACATCCAGCGCCATATCACGGCGATTATGACCGCGCTAGTTACGGCTGGTAGGTAATAGGCTGCCCGGAAAAAAGTTTGGGCATACTTATTCAACGGCTGAATCAGGCTGGCAAGTATCAAAGCAATTAATATATTGGCGGTAACAGTAAGAATAGCATAATAAGCAGTATTCTTAAGAGCAGTAACAAAGACATTATTCTGGGTAGTGAAAGCTTTTACGTAATTGTCAAAGCCGTTCCACGTAGTGCCACCGCGCGGTCTGAAATCCTGAAAGCTAATAATGAAAGACCAAATCACCGGAAAAAACGTAAAAATAGCAAAAGTTAGCATGCTGGGCAATACAAAAGCATAGCCCCAACTATTTTTTCTAAAGAACAGCACGATGCGTTGTCCCGTACTGACCTGACGAACCGGAATTTTACCTACATCAAATTGTGCCATCGGTGCATTACCAGCCTGTCACTTAAAGCCCATATCTCCCCTGCATAAGAGGAGATATGGGTTTGATTACTAAATTCGCGAGAAGAGATTAGATGAAATTACTGAGCAGCCAAAAGCTTATTGACTTCAACAGTTGGTTGACCAAGCGCATCCTCCGCCGTCATCTTACCGAAAATAGCGTTTTGCAAATTCGGGTGAATCAGCGTGCGGATTTGAGTCCAAGCCGGAAGGCTAGGCGTAATCCAAGCGGTGGGCGCAATCGGAGCAAAGAAGCTGAATGGCTCCTGTACAGTCACAGCTTTGCGTGCGGCAGGCGCCAGATAATAGCCCGGCACGTCTTTCTCAACTCCAGCGCTAGTCAAATACTTGACCAAATCCATGCTGGCAGAAAGGCGAGCTTTATCCTTGTTAGCGGCTACTGCAATTAAGCCGATACCGCCAGCCGATACCGCCTTGCCGCTCTTACCGATAGGCATATGGATAATCTGGAAGTTCAATCCATTCGCCTTGAGGGTAGCAGAGTCACCGCTGGGGCGGCTCCACATCGCTTGCAATTTCTTCTGCATCGCGGTCAAAATATCATCCAATTTCTGAGTGCCGAAGTCAGGCGGAGTTACTTTGTGTACCAAAGCCAAATCAGTTACCTTCTTCAAGCCGCTAATACCTTCAGGTGTATTGAAAGTGTACTTGGTATTGTCGGCGGAAAGCGGGCGAGCGCCATCAGACAAGATGAAGGGCCAAGTGTCAACTAGACCGGGGTCAACCAGAGCGCTATAGCCATAAACCTTCTCACCGTTTGCGCGGGTGAAAGTTAGCTTCTTGGCAATTTCAACGAATTGGTCATAAGTCCAGCCTTCTTTAGGCAAATCTACGCCTTTTTCCTTGAAAATATCCACGTTCAGATACATAGCAACCGGAGGAACCCACAAGGGCCAAGCATAATACTTGCCGTCAAATTTCACGGTATCGAGCAAACCGGGCAGAATATCGGAGCGATCTGCATCGGTAATATATTCATCAATCGGGGCAACCGCGCCCTGCTTTACCAGTACCGGAAGGCTGTCGTTAGGAATGCGGAAAGCATCCACGCCAGAACCAGCCTGTACCGCGTTTACGATTTTGGCAAAACCGGCTTGGTCAGCGGTATAACCAACCACTTCCACTTTAATATCAGGATTGGCTTTTGTGAAAGCGGCTACGGCAGCATCGGTGGATTTGCTGAAACCGGTGTTCGCGCCCGGTGCATAACCCAACGCCCAGTAGCTCAAAGTACCCTTGAAACCGCTCTTGCTAACAGACGCGCCACCAGCAGTCGCAGCGGTAGTTGCGCCTGCGGTTGTGGCAACAGCAGTAGTTGCAGCCGCACTTGTAGTAGCCGCACTTGTAGTAGTAGCCGCAGCGGTAGTTGCAGCTTTGGTAGCGGCGGCGGTAGTTGCCGGAACTGGGGTCGCGGTATTATCACCGCAAGCAGCCAGCATTAGAGTCATAAACAACGCCATCGCCATAAACAGCCCGAAGCGTTGATACTGCGGGAACAAACGTTTGGTCATTTTCCCCTCCTTAAGAGATAATTTGTCAACAACAAGACACCATACAGCATTGTCAAGATGCTCTAGATTTGGTTAATAAACCAGAAAGTTGCGCCGAAGCGCAATAAAGGATTGTTCTTGTTCTTCCCACTCTTGAAAGAGTAGGCGCAAAGCTGAAAAATCTCCGGCGCTTTTATTCAAAACTAAACGCGGTTTTTCACTGCCGATTAGCCTGTCAAAGTGCGCGGGTTGCCATTCAAAATAGGTCGGGTAAAGTCGTAATAATGCGGCGATTATCTCCAACCCCGCTCGTACTATCTGTACAAAGGCGTTGCTCTTTGTCAGATGAGCCTGTACACCTCCGCATACTTGCCCCGCAAAACGGTCAAAGGTTGGTTTGAAATAGGTTTCCCTGAAATATAACCCAGCTAAATTGCGGGAATTTAATTCCCGTGCCAGCAAAAGTGGGTCAACCCATGGCGCTCCAAAGATTTCAAAAGGTCTAGTAGTGCCGCGCCCGGTTGATACATTTATACCTTCCAGCAAACAAGTACCCGGGTAAAGCAGTGCAGTATCCGGTGTAGGCAGATTGGGCGAGGGCATTACCCACGGAAGCCCGGTATCAGCAAAGAGCATACCTCGCTGCCACCCTTTCATTCTGACCAACGCCAATTGCGCCTTACTCTTCAGATACAGCGCATTGACCAGAAAAGCCCACTCTCCTATGGTCAGTCCATGTCTCACAGGTAGCGGATAGCGTCCTACAAAAGAGCTAAACTGCTCTTCCAAAAGCGGTCCTTCTACTATAGCGCCACTCAACGGATTAGGGCGGTCAATCACCAACAGCGGCAACGCCACTTGCTCCATCAAAATCCCTAAAGTAGTCGGGTAGGTGTAATAGCGCGTTCCCACGTCCTGAATATCGAAAATCAGCGCATCCAACCCCTCCAAACTTCCAGAAGGTGGCGCAAACGGGTCGGTAACGCTCCCCAATTCATAATCGTGCTGACGATACAAGCTATACATAGGCGCACCGCTAAAGCAATCAAATTCTTGCCCCGTTACCGGCAGCGCATCCTGTTCTAGCCCATAATAGCCGTGTTCAGGACCAAAAATAGCGGCTATTTTCCCGCCGAGCGCGGTTATTACTTCGGCAGAGCGGCGTAAATTGCAATCAACTCCGGTCTGGTTAGTAACCAAGCCAAGCCGCTTGCCTTGCACCATTGGCGCATCTAGCGCATCTAGCCCACTTCTAACAGTCATTCCCTTACCAAGCGAGCATAAAACTTGTACTTATCGCCCCGATAAACCGACTCAGCGTATTCAAACGGTTGAGCGCGTTCGGTATAAGTAAACCGGCGAATCAATAACACCGGGCTACCGGGCGCAATATTGAGCAAACGGCATTCCGCTTCTCTGGCGATACCCGCTTCTAGTTCCTGTTCCGCCTCAAGTGGTAGCAATCCGTATTTGGTTTCAAGAACTTGGTACAATGAATCGCGCTCAAAATCTTCTTCCAGCAACTTCTCACAGCCGATAAAGCTGATATAGGCTAACTCCACCGCCAATGGCTCACCATCGGCAAGGCGCAACCTTCGTAGTTTAAAAACCTGACGACCTAGATTTATCCGCAACTTATCCGCCACAATCTGGTCAGCAACATACATTTCTGCGCTTAACACCTTTGCGCCGGGACGCTGAGAGCGGGTTTGCATATCTTGGGTAAACCCGGTCAAACGTATCAATTGCTGAGTAATTTTAGGGCGTGAAACGAAAGTACCCCTGCCCTGTTTGCGGTATAATAAGCCTTCCTTAACCAACTCGGAGAGGGATTGC
This sequence comes from Candidatus Chlorohelix sp., assembly GCF_037138995.1. Taxonomy (NCBI): domain Bacteria; kingdom Bacillati; phylum Chloroflexota; class Chloroflexia; order Candidatus Chloroheliales; family Candidatus Chloroheliaceae; genus Candidatus Chlorohelix; species Candidatus Chlorohelix sp. The sequence goes on from NZ_JBAXHI010000005.1 coordinate 71,249, forward strand.
CGTACCGTCATACGGCTTAAACCATATTTTTCAGAAAGCTCACGCTCGGATGGTATCTCATCATCCTCTTTCCACTGCCCTGAGACAATACGTTCTCGGATAATCTCACGCAGTTGGTAATAGCGCGGCATAGTACCAGTTTTGGAAATATTCAATCCCATGTATTGGGTCGATTCTTAATTATGTGGACTAGATGTATATACCAGTTAATTTTATTATATCTCACAGGAATAGAATGTCAAGCCTTATATCCTTGTCTTTAACCCATACTTTTAGCAGAAATTGGACTAGCCTCTACTTATATAGTAAAATCCGCTGAAACAAATACTGGAGTAAAAACGTTTTAATTGAAACCGAGTTTGAAAATTACTCAAGCAAAAAATGGCAATAGACGAGCATAACCCCCCCTACACGCAGACCGACGAATTACCAGCGGAATCTGCCATAAAATCTAAACTGGAGAGCGGCTATTCTAAAGTCCGCCAACCCTCTAAGCGATTTTATTCCAGCCGCTTTGGTGGCTTTGGCTTCAAGCTAAATCTTGAGGTATTGCTGTATCTCATAATAATTATTTTCGCCCTGTTCACCCGCTTCGCCGACCTCGATAGCCGCGCCCTACACCATGACGAAGGCGTTCACGCCTACTATTCCTATCAATATTATACTGGCGGGGGCTACGAACAAGAACCTTGGAAACATGGGCCACTACTTTATCATGTTACGGCGGCGACTTTCTGGCTTTTTGGCGACTCGGTAACAACGGCGCGTTTCCCTGCCGCCGCTCTAGGCGTAATAATGGCGCTGCTACCCCTACTTATACGGCGTGAGTTGGGACGTTGGGGGGCATTGAGCGCATCTTTTCTGCTGGCGATTTCGCCATTATTCCTGTATTACAGCCGCTTTATTCGTGAGGATATTTTCGTAGCAGTAATCTCATTATTGCTGGTAGGTTTTATATTCCGTTTTATTAGTAAGCCCGCCCCATCCCACTTCTACCTATTAATGGCTTCCTTAGCATTACTATTTTGCACTAAAGCAATCAGCTTCTTTTATCTCGCCTTGTTTGGCGGCTTTTTATTCGCTTGGCTCTGCTGGCAACTCGCCCCGCGCTTGTTAGTCATAATCGGAATATATTTGCTGGCGGCGCTGGCAAGTTTTAGTTTTCTGGCAGGTTTTTATCGATTGCCTCCAATCCCCACGGATAATCCTAACCCCGATGCTTTGAAAACCTATTTGTATCAAGTTTTGTCACATCCCTTAATCTGGGCTGCCTTGATACTAGGAGTAATTGGTCTGATACTAGTCTATTATGCCTTCAGAGAAGTAGCGGTAAATCGGCGGAATTATTTCGCCCGTATGGGGTTGGTAAATTCAACCTATAGAGCTTCCACTGCTCTTTTCATGCCCTATGAACCGGGTACAGTTGCTTATGCGGTGGGTTGGTTGGGGCGGCGCTGGAAAGTAGTAGGCGTAGGCTTCGCGCTGGCTTTCGGTATCTACAGCGCGTTTTATACTGGCTTTTTCAGTAGCCCTGCACAAGGCGAGGTTGGGCTATTATCCACACTGTTCTATTGGATGGCACAGCAAGGGGTAGAGCGTGGCTCGCAACCTTGGTATTATTATATGCTTACCCTGCCTCTATATGAACCGCTGGCATTGATATTTGGCTCTGTCAGTGGCATATTCATCCTTTGGCAAACGGTACGCTTTGGAACTCGGCGTAAAATCCGGCGAGAATTAATCCCAACGCCCGACTTCTCCGAATTAGAAAATGATGACGAACTGGACGCACCGGTTGGCACAGTAACTGAAGCAGTTTCACGCCCACGTTGGCAAGTCCGTGAAACCAGTTCCAGTATCAAGGGTAATAGCCTCTTACCGGGAGAAAGACAAAGACTTCCCCACCCTTATTTTGCCCCTCTATTTTTGCTGACATGGGCTGTTGGGAATTTCTTCTTTTTAAGCTGGGCAGGGGAAAAAATGCCATGGCTAACTTTGCATCTAGCATTGCCATTGATTCTTTTAACCGCCTATTTGTGCCAACGTATGTTTGGTGGAATAGATAAATATCTTAGTGGAGCAGAATCGCGCGAACTGGTAATTTACAAATTTCGCAGCGTTCATTTCTTCTGGATATTAACGGGCTTACTTTTGTTCATAGGTGTGCTTGGTTACACAATCACTATGAATGTGAATGTGAACCCGGCAATTTCACAGCCCCGCAGCAGCCAAGCCCTACTATGGGTTCCGCTAATTCTCTCTATATTTCTGCTCATCAGCGGGAGCATATTGCTAGGCAGTCGAATAGCCTTTTACGCGATGGGTTTAGTAGCCTTTGGTTTAATGTCATATTTCACCCTTCACACTGCTTTTGCCTATGCTTATGTATATGCGGATGTTCCACAGGAAATCGGAGTTTATACCCAGACTTCGCCGGATGTAGCACGGGTGGTCAATGAGATTAACACTGTCGCAAATGTCTTACCGCAGCGTTATAGCACCCCGATTATGTATGACAATGAGACTCGTACTCCGCTCGATTTTTACTTGCGGGATTTTACCAATCGTAAGGCTGTAAAAGATTTTAGCGCACAGTCGCTTTCATCTTCTGAAATTGATACGCTCTCAACTTATCCGATAATTATCGCTTTGACCGATAAGCGTACCGCGCTAGAACCACAACTTGGCGGTCGTTATGAACGATACACCTATTCTTTCCGCGCATGGTTTGGTGAGGAAACCTATCGCAACTTTATTCCTGTCGCTGATAAGGAAATCGAGTTTCTGACCGGGAAAATCAACCAAACTACAGTGCGTGACAACGAAGGGCAGGTCGCCTTGACTAAAGGCGAAGTGATGAACGCCGACAAATTGCAAGCCTTGAGTTCCACCAAAGGGTTACTGGATAAACTCTACAACGGTAATGGCGGCAATAGCTGGATTCTAAACACCAGCCTGTTAGTTTCAGGTGTTAGCAAAGAATTGCAGGGAGATGATTTCTCCCGTTTGTGGCGTTATGTGGTTTTCCGCGAAGTGGTACAACCAATTGGCAGCCTCAATTTTGATTTATACATCAGTAAGGATATTCTGGCGTTTTACCGCCAGTATGGTAATTTGGTTGAAAGACCGTTAGACCGTTCATGAAGCAGGATATGGCGAAATCTTACGCAAACAGAATAGATACCACTGAACAATCTGATGGCGATACCGAAGAAAAGCTACAGCCGGAAAGCGCCCTAGACCGAGTATTAGCGTTTGGCTGGCTTAACTGGGAAAGTATCCTGTGGATAGCAATTATTGTGCTGGCGATAGCAAGCCGATTGGCTTCACTTGATCTGAAAGCCATACACCACGATGAATCCATCCATGCAAAGTGGAGCTATGATATGTTCAAGGGGACATTTATTTATCGCTACGACCCCACTTGGCATGGCCCTTTGCTCTATTATTTAGTCAGCGCATCTTTCATGCTTTTCGGCGGCGATAACGAAACAACCGCCCGTTTGATGCCTGCTCTTTTCGGAGTAGCCACTGTCGCTATATGTTGGTTTCTGCGCCCCCTTTTGGGACGCTTCGGCGCATTGTTTGCCGGAACGCTGGTGCTAATTTCCCCAACTATTCTGTATTTCAATCGCTCCCTACGTCATGACTCTTTTGCGCTTTTCGGTGAGTTGCTTTTTGCTATAGGCGTTTTCCGCTTTCTACAAAGCCGCAAATGGCTCTGGATGGCATGGGCTGGTCTAGGCTTGGCTATCACCTATGCCAGCCACGAAATGGTTTTCCTAAATACTGTTATTCTTGTAACGTGGCTAGGTTTGGCATTTGTAGTGGAATTGGTAACACTCCCAAAAGTGGTTAAAAACCGCATCGCCAAACGTATTACCGAACGATTGCAAGAAATCAAAAATAAGCCGTTTCCTGAGCAATCTAAACGCGCTATCATCACCGATGGCGAACTGGATGAGCCTGAAATACCGCCCCAAGAATTAGCAGTTTCTGAAGAAGTCCATATACTTGAACCGCTCACTGCCGAACCGTCCGTAGAGCAAGAAATTCCCGCGCATGCCACACGCTCGTGGTGGAAAGCTCTGCTGATTTATACTAAGGCAGGTTGGTTTGGCTTTTCTTATACCTTCGCCGGAACTTTACTGCTTGCTACACTTGTAAGCCTACGCTTTGCGCTTATGTCAAAAAACCCTATCCTGCCTAATAACGGCATACCAAAAGGGAATCTTTTGCTAATAGGACCAGAAGTAGATAAGTGGCTGGCGTATGTCTTCAACGGCGCGTTACTTGGCATCGCGTTGGGATTGGTTGCGGGTTGGTTGGTTTCGCTGGCGGACGTAGCAGAGGACGACAAATTTGCCGGTAGCGCAGCGTTGCGTGGAGCAATCCGCATTTTCCGCCACCCAAAAGCCATCGCCGCTTTCTTTATCGCCTTTGCTCTACTATATATACCTTTATTTGGAAACTTCTTTACCTATATTCCGGGTCTTGCTGATGGCATCTATCGAGGCGTGGAATATTGGGCGAGCGTACATAATAGCCGCCGCCTCGACCAACCTTGGTTCTATTACCCGCTGTTGATGATGTTGTATGAAACTTTGCCTTTTCTGTTAAGCCTAGTCGCACTGGTTATAATTCCGGTGGCGTGGTTCAGACGCGCTATGAGCAAAGGACAACCTATATTCAGTGTAAAGGGATTGTTCGCAGGTTATACGCTATGGTGGAGCGCGTTGGCAATGGTGCTGTATTCAATCGCCGGAGAAAAAGTACCATGGCTTAATATGCAGGTTACTTTACCTGCTATCCTCGCCGCAAGTGTATTAGTGCAACGAACGGCGCAACGGGTTGACTGGCGTAGCGTGGTCAAACCTTCGCAGGGCTTACTATTCGGGGCGCTTTTCATCCTAATGTTTGCGGGCGTAGCAGTGATAATCGGGCAACTTATCGGCATCGGGGAATTAGGTATTACCATTGTCCCACCAGATGGCACAACCATAGAAAGCGCACGCCTTTACCGTACCCTAGAAACTATATTGGTACTGATTGTGCTGACGCTTTTATTCTATTTCTCGCTGAAACTTTGGCGTAGCGGGCGTGTTACAGGTAAAACTATGCGGGCGGTAATCTTAACTCTCGTGGTTTTAACGCTCGGTGGCTATGGGTTAAAGTCCAGCATTGGGGCTACTTATGACCACCCAGATATTGCAGTAGAACCGTTAGTGCAGGTGCAAACTGCGCCGGACGTGGTACTTTTCACCAAACGATTGGAGAAACTGGCGCGAGATGCCCGCGACCAATTCCGTATTACACCTCCTACGCCCGGCACAACCACACAAGCCCCTGACCCTGCCGGTATAAAAGGTTTGCCTATCCTAGTTTCAAATGAGGTGTCGTGGCCGCTGGTTTGGTATTTGCGAAGCTATAACAACGTGGGTTATTTTACTCCCAATGATGATGCCACTCAACCCGATGTTGTAGCGTTGCCCTTAAAAGACAGTCGCGGCAATCCTTATGCGGTAATTGCGATTCAGCTATCGGAAGACCAACCCAAACTTCAGGCTGCGCTAAAAGGTCAATATACCCGATACCAGATTCGTTTTCGCTGGTGGTTTCCTGAAGATGATAACGGTTACGGAAGTATAGGCAAAGCCCCACTGGAAAGTACCACTCCTGAATTGGATAAGAAAAAAATTCAGAACACTGACTGGGGTAAGCTATGGAACACTTTCACCAAACAGCCCAGCGTCGGTCAAATGTGGCGCTACATTATGTACCGGGAATTAGCAACAACCCCCGGTCAAGTGAATATGGTGTATTACATTCGCAATGAGCTTGAGCCTGATTTGCCGCTAGTAAGCAGTACCACCCCTGCTACGGCAAGCCCTCAACCAACCGAAACGGCAACAAGCGGCGTTTTCGATATGACCGCCTCCAAACAAGCCGGAACGAATAATGGGCAATACCGTTTGCCGCGCACCCTTACAGTCGCACCCAATGGCGATTTTCTGGTGCTGGATAGCGGGAATGGGCGGGTTCAGCGTTTCTCCGCAGATGGGAAATTTCTCTCTAAATTCGGGAAAGCTGGTGCTGGCGATGGGCAATTCACACTGATTCAGTTGAGTACCGGTGCGCCTACTACCAATGGACAGAACGATGGCGGTCCCGGTGGTATTGCTGTAGATGAGGACGGAAATATTTATGTAGCCGATACATGGGGCTACAGAATTGAGAAGTTTGACGCTAACGGCAATTTCCTGCTCAAATGGGGAGAGGGTTTGGATTCGCGCAACGACCCCGCGCAAGCTCTTCGAAATCCCAAAGGCTTTTACGGTCCGCGTGGACTCTTTTATGACCGTAACCGCAAAGAACTCTATGTGGCAGATACCGGAAACCGCCGAATCGTGGTTTTCGATAAAAATGGAATCCCACTTAGGCAATTTGGTACGTCCGGCACAGAACCCGGTCAGTTCAATGAACCTACCAGCGTGGCAGTATCCGACGATGGTAAAGTGTATGTTACTGACCTACGCAACAAGCGAGTTCAGGTTCTTGATTTGGATGGCAAATATCTAAGTGAAATTACAATTCCCTACTGGCACGAACAACCACTTAGCGAGCCGTATATAACGTTGGATAAAGTAGGAAATGCCTACATCAGCGATTCAGCCAATGCTACAATTTATCGTATTGGGAAAGATGACCATGAGATAGCAATTATAAACGATAGCGCCCTTTTAAATCCGGTGGGTTTAGCGATTGGCAAGGATGGTAATCTTTATATAGCAGATGCAAAGCGACATTCTATTATCAAATTATTGCTTTAAGCGGTTTTTGTTGCTAAAATATCTTCACTTGTATAAAGTAGGTTGTATAAAAAGGTTCTGAAGTAGATCAGCGGTAATACTATGACTCAGAAAATAAACGCAGCAGAGCATGTACATATTTGCCCTAAATATGAAAAAGCCATTTCTATATTAGGAAAACGTTGGACTGGACTTATTATTAAGGCTCTAATGGATGGTTCTTTGCGCTTCAATGAACTGTTGAAAATCGTGGGTACTGTCAGCGATCGGGTTCTAACCGAACGACTCCGCGAACTGGAAACAGAAGGTTTGTTAGAACGCCTTGTTCATCCCGACTCCCCCGTTCGAATCGAGTATATGCTAACCCCTAAAGGTCGCTCAATGGAGCAAGTATTAGATGCGCTCCAAGATTGGGCGAACAAATGGGTTAGTTATGAACCTAGCGAGAACGAACATATCTATGAGGAAGTCTCAGAAATAGCAGCCCAAAGCTAATTTCTATTGTATTCTTATCCCCAAGATTTATCTCATTTGTTTACTTTTTGGTCATTGTGAGCAAGTGCGGTATGCTTTTTTTGTGCCTTTCTGTCAAGTCTTTTTTCTAAATCTTTTCCTGAATATCTATAGTTCGCCAGCATTAGCAGACCTGCTATTTCAAACACTACTTCGTATCTTTGATACAATAACCGCGACAAATAAATTCCGACCAATTTTAGCTCAAGAATAGAGGCAAGCGCTATGCACGAACAGGAAGAACTGATTACCGAAGACGTAAAAGCCGGAGTTTATGAGGCTTATTTGGCGCGTCCCCAAAGCGGCGAAAACCTGCCCGGTGTTTTGATTATTCATGAGATTTTTGGCTTAAATGAAAACATTCGGGATATTGCTCGGCGTTTTGCGCGTGAGGGTTACGTTGCGCTGGCAGTTGATTTGTACTCAAAAGAAAATATTCGGCAACTCTGCATTTTCAAAACGGTAGCAGGGATGATTATTAGCGCCCGTAAAACCGCCCATATGGGCGCGCTGGATGAAGCGGTAAATTGGCTCAAAAGCCTGCCCGTTGTTAGCCCCGAAAAATTAGGGGTTATCGGCTTTTGTATGGGCGGGGGCTACGCGCTGGCTTTTGCAGTCAGCAGCAAGCAACTAAAAGCGGTAAGCGCCTTCTATGGTATGAACCCGCGTCCGTTAGATTCGGTGGCGCAGGCTTGCCCGGTAATGGCAAGTTATGGCAGCAAAGATGAGTTTTTTGCCAAACAGGGCTTGAAACTTGAAAAGAAGTTGAAAGAATTTGGTATTCCGCACGATGTAAAGGTATATGAAGATGCCGACCACGCTTTCTTTAACGACACATGGCACAATTACAACTCAGAAGCCGCCAATGATGCTTGGCAACGCACCCTTGCATTTTTTAGCACGCATATTTTAAATAGGAAATAAGGTAATAACAGGTTTAAATTACCCGGCATTAATTCATTTGTAACCTACATTTAGTACCATGTTGCATGCGGTAAATACTTGAAAAGAAATGAGTATTTAACTTTGGGATACTATAGGAGCAAAATGAAAAAACTGTTAATACCGGGGGTATTTGGTCTAGGATTTGTGGTTATTGCGCTGCTAGTGGGCTTGCTTTTGTGGAAACCTGTTTTAGCCACGTTATCTTTCACTGATCCAGCTTTTGAAAAATCTTGGAACGCCTTGGATAAAGCCATATTTGAGCAAGCCGAGACAGGGCGCGGTTATACTTGGGGACCTGTGGTTGTAGGCAGCGAGTCTATTACAGGCGAGTCATATAATGGCAACTTCCGTAAAGTTGCGTATTTTGAAAAAGCCCGCATGGAAATCAATAATCCGGCGGGTAACAAGAACGACCTATTCTACGTAACTACCGGGTTGCTGGTAAAGGAACTGGTTACAGGGTTGCGCCAAGATGGTGATGAAACCTTTGTCCAACTTCCACCCAGCATGGTACAGGTTGCTGGTGACCCCAACGATGGTACGGCTAACCCAAATGCGCCAACATATGCCAGTTTTAGAAATGTAATAACTATTTTTGGAAACCAGAACGGTAAGCCTTCTTCAAACGGTAGTACCATAACCTCCAGTATTGATAAAACCGGAAATATTAGCAATATCAACCCGCCGGAAACTCGTACAATAAGCGGTTACGATGATGTAACACAGCATACTATCGCCGATGTTTTTGTGGATTACGGTAAAAGCGTTGGGAAGGTGTGGAGCGGTAGCGCGTATCTAAACGGTTCTATTTTCTATGGAAACCCAACTTACGTTCTCGGTCGCCCTGTAACCGAGCCTTATTGGGTTTCGACACAGGTAGCAGGCATTGACAGAGTAGTGCTGGTGCAATTATTTGAGCGCAGAGTTCTAACCTATACTCCTACCAATTCCGTAGGTTTTAAAGTGGAGATGGGGAACGTAGGACAGCACTATTATAAATGGCGCTACACTCTCAACAACAGCCCCATAATTACGCCTCCTGCTACTGCCACATCCCAACCAACACAGGCAGTTCCGGCTGGAAAAGCGTTAAACGTAAATTTCGGAGTAGATAAAAACACCTTTTCCAACAAGATGTTGGGCGTAAACTTCGTAAACTGGGAGCATAGCTGGGGCAAGCCCTATCCCAATGAAGTGCCTGGACTAGCGCAAGCGCTTAAAGCTGCCAATGTTGGGCTTATTCGCTATGCCGGTGGTAACTGGAGTAATTCGGTAGGCTGGGATCGCAACCAAAAGCGAACTCCATATAACGACTGGCCCGATGGGAAAAATGGTCCCTATTCTTTCCAGTACAACCCCGATGAAATTGATAGCGTTGCAAAACTGGCAAAAGCTGTAGGCGCGGATGTTATGATTGAAGTTAATATTTTTACCAGCGATCCGGCGATGTGGGCAGACATGGTTAAGTACGCCAATGTGGAACACAACTACGGATTTAAATACTGGGAATTGGGCAATGAGCTTGACGCGGCGAAAGATGGTCCGAATCCCGACGAGTATTCAAAATATGCCGGCGAGTACCTCGATGCGATGCTGGCTGTAGATCCCTCCATCCAGATAATTGCTTCCGGCGTAGCTTCGCCCTATGAAGCCACCCGCCAGAACTATAGTGACAAAATAACAAGCCTATCGGAATATTTGACCAAGCCTTATGCGATGACCAGCCCCAAAGGAGCGAAAATACAGGCTTTGTCATACCATTGGTATCAAGCTTGCAACAGCAGTGACCTCGCAGACTTGACCCGCTATACTTGGGCGGGCATAGCCGAGAACTCTTGGCGTAATAATTACTCCAGAAAGCAAGCAGATGTCTTTCCTCCACGTATTACAAAAGATTTGACCAAAGGCGCGATTCCGCAAGGAATAACTGAGCTAAACTTTGACGCTTGTAATTACGACAACCCGATGAACGGTAATTTCCTTAACGCTTTGTGGACAGCAGACGTTTTGGGACGGTTGAGTTATAACGGGGTTAATTTTGTCACACGATGGGAAGGCTATGCCACTCAGGGCTATTCGATGATATATCCTGATAATGGCGATAGCCCTTCGCATATCTATGTCCGCCCTGCATATTACGCCTATTTAATGTACGCCAACTATTTCGGGAATCAAATGGTAGAATCGAGCAGTTTTGATACTGCAAATATTTCTATCTGGGCATCACGTGACTCGGCTGACCCTTCCAAGCTGAAACTGATGGTTACCAACCTAACTGGTTCGGATATTACTGCTCCGATTAATATCGCCGGGTTCAGCGCAAGCTCAGGCAGCGTTTACCATATGAACAGCGCAAAGCCAACAGATATTTCTGGAGACAGCCTCAAAGCGCCTGTTACCATAAATGGAGTATCTATAGATGCGATGAATGTGGCGGGAAGTGTGGCGAATATAAAGCCCGTACCATTGGCGGTATCCGGTTCAGCTTTCAACTACGTTTTCCCGGCATACACCACTACCGCAATAATTCTGAGCAAATAATGCCGGTCTTTTAATAGGTTGCACAAACGGGGTAAATCTAACACCCTGTTTTATTTTGGCTCTCTCCGAGAGAGTAGTATAAAATGTTTCGAGCCGCTATGCTCGCCAGCAGCGGCTCGATGGTTGGTTTCGTTAGTGTTAGTAGTAGTAGGAGATTTGAGAGGATAACTAATTAAGAAAAAGATGGCGGTTGAGCCGCGCAAAATTTTAACTTTTCTCAATTATGGTTGCAAAATATTTTTATTTCGCTTCCACTTTTATTTTATCAGTAGATATAGTATCTGTTATTGGACTAAAGACCTATTTAGGTATAGCCACAATGCCTAATTCAAGTAAGCCTGAACAGAAATGCCAGTTTTTCTGGTATAATCAGGCTTCCTGAAAAGCTCCTTTAATCTTTCTAATAATCTTTCTAAAAAGGCAAGAAAAGATATATGAGCAGCCAGAGTAATAAACCCCGCTTGATGCTGATTGACGGCTTCGGCTTGATATTCAGGGCTTATCACGCGGTACCACCCGGATTAGTAACTTCGCGGGGTGAATTGACCAATGCTACCTTCGGTTTCACTTCGATGCTGCTGGAGGTGCTAAGACGCGAATTGCCCCAGTATATCGTGATGGCTTTTGATACCGGACGCACTTTCCGTCACGATGATTATGTCGAATATAAAGCAAATCGGAGCGAAATGCTGGAAGATTTGCGCGGTCAACTCGCCCGTATCCGCGAAATTGTCGAAGCTTTAGGCATTTCAATCTACGAAGCTATAGGTTTTGAGGCGGACGATGTTATCGGTACTTTGGCGCGTCAGGCTGAAATGATGGGCTTGGAAGTGCTGATTATCACCGGAGATAACGACCTACTGCAATTGGTCAACAAGCATACCCACGCTGCATTGCCGGGAGCAGGTCCAAAAGCCCGCTTCAGCGATGTACGTTACTTTGACCTAGAAAAGGTTAGGGAAAAGTACACTTTTGGTCCGGAATATATTCCCGATTATAAAGCCATCACCGGAGATAAAAGCGATAATATTCCGGGTATCCCCGGTCTAGGTGAAGTAACCGCCCGTAAACTGATTAACCTGTACGGGCATCTTGAAAATATCTATGAGCATCTAGCTGAGGTAAAGCCGCCTAAAGTACAAACAGCGTTGGAGACATTTCGGGAACAAGCGCTAAAGAGCAAGTATTTAGCAACCATCGTCACCGAAGTGCCGATAAAACTTGACCTTGATATGGCGCAAGCACATCAAATGGATCGCGACCGGGTAGTTGCTATTTTCCGGGAAGTCGAGTTTCGTAGCCTGCTAAACCGTTTGCCTGATATTCCGGCTATTGTAAAACCCAGCGCGAAAGTTTCAAAGAAAAACGAGCAGCTAAACCTTTGGGATATGGCTGAGGTGAAGACTGAAACGCCGGAAACTCAACCCGAAACAGAAGGGAAGTACAAGCTAGTCAGAGATAGCGGCGCATTGGCAAAGTTGGTGGAGCGGGTTAGGCAAACCGGCGTGCTTTCCTTTGATACTGAAACCACCAGCGAAGACCCTATGAGGGCAAATCTGGTAGGCGTATCTATCGCGCCTGCTCCTGACGAAAGCTATTACATCCCGATAGGACATGTAAAAGCGGTTTCTAGCGCAGTATTCGAGCTATTGCCTGAACAACTCGAATGGGAGGAAATGCGCCCTGTACTAGAAGAGCTTTTCAACGATAGCCACATCCGCAAGATTGCCCATCACGCCAAGTATGATTTGGCTGTTTTGCAACGGCATGGCATGGCGTTGGAAAGACTCGATATAAATTTCGATACGATGCTGGCAGCGCAGGTAGCAGGGAAAACTTCCGCACGCCTCAAAGACCTAGCGTTTGAAGAGTTGGGCGTGGAAATGACCCGTATTGATGCCCTGATAGGCAGCGGCAAGAACCAAACTACGATGGATCGAATACCGATTGAGACCGCAGGGCAATATGCCGCCGCAGATGCGGATAACACCCTGAAATTAGTAGCTGTCTTTGAAAAGGATTTGAGCCTAAACAAGCTGGGAAAAGTCTTTCACGAAATAGAGATGCCGCTGATTCCGGTGCTGACCGGAATGGAGTTGGTGGGAGTCGCACTGGATACCGCTCGTCTTGGTACACTTTCCACCAGCCTTTACCAGAAAATTAGCGAACTGGAAAAGAATATATACAACGAAGTGGGTCATCAGTTCAATATCAATTCGCCTGACCAACTCGGCAAGGTTTTATTTGAAGAATTGGGTTTGCAAGTAGGCAAGAAAACCGCCACTAAAAAGTTCTCAACCGATAAAAAAACGTTGGATACGTTGCGTGGGGCGCATGCTGTCGTGGATTTGGTGCTGGAGTATCGGCAATTCGGCAAGCTGAAATCAACCTACGTGGACAGCCTGCCTTTGTTGCTCAATTTGGAAACCGGGCGGGTGCATACCTCTTTCCAGCAAATTGGGGCGAGTAGCGGACGCATGAGTAGCAATAACCCCAACCTGCAAAATATCCCGATTCGTACCGAAATTGGGCGAGAAGTAAGACGCGCCTTTATTGCCGATAACTTCAGCAATAAGCGACTGTTCGGCAACGACAAAGCTATTCTGGTTTCTGCCGATTACAGCCAAATCGAACTGCGCTTGCTGGCGCATCTGACCGGAGATGAGCGTCTAACTAGCGCCTTCCTTGCCAACAAAGATATTCATCGCGCTACTGCCGCCGATGTTTTTGGAATACCGGAAGAGCAGGTTACTGACGATATGCGGAGGGTTGCAAAAACCGTCAACTTTGGCATAATCTACGGGTTGAGCGCGTTCGGACTCACTCAGCAAATTAATATCACATACCAAGAAGCTGCCGCATTTATCGAGAATTATAAAGCGAAATATCCAAGCGTATGGCATTATCTGGAAAGTACACCCGAAGAGGCACGCAAAACCGGCTTTGTGCAAACCCTATTCGGACGGCGGCGCTATATGCCCGAATTAAACGCCGGAAACCCTATTCTCAGAAAAGAAGCCGAACGCGCTGCGATTAATATGCCGGTACAAGGTACGGCTGCGGACATTGTTAAAATTGCGATGCGGCGTGTCTGGGACGCGCTGAAAAACCAAAAGCTACGCGCTAAATTGCTGCTTCAAGTGCATGACGAATTGGTATTTGAAGCGCCTGAAAGTGAATTATCAGAGTTGGCGGCATTGGTTCACACCCATATGGAAACGGTTGAAGAAGATGTACAACTAAGCGTACCACTAAAAGTGGACATCAAATACGGCTTGAACTGGGGAGAGATGGAAAAATATGTCCTTTAAAGCGATTCTCCGGTTGGAATGATAGCCACTATTACCCCTAACTCAAAATTAGCTCTGAAGCTCTGGAAATGGGCGACCTCTCCCGGTTTGTGGTTATTAATCGGCATTTCCGCGTTTTATTTCCTGACAAACGCATTTGACTTCTTCATCAGCGATGGCGAGGTGATGTACCAAACCGCCCGCGAAATCGCCCTGCGTAATCGCATAGACCAACCCGCTACGCCCGGTCTTTCCCAAATCATTCAGGGAAGCGATGGGCTTTATTACAGTAAATACGGGTTGGGACAGCCGCTGTTAGCTTCGCTCTTTTTCCGTTTTGGCAAGTGGCTCTGGTTCAACTTTATGCGCGAAAAGTGGGATGAGCCAATCGCGCATTTTGCAGTCACATTGCTACCGCTACTGGCAACCGCTCTCACGGCATGGCTAGTTTATCTCATCGCCCGAAAGCTCTATCGTTCGGTCAAAATTAGCATAGGTTTGGCGTTATTATACGGGCTTGGTACGAGCGCATTGCCTTATTCACATTTCTTTTTCAGCGAGCCGCTATTTTGTTTCTGTACTTTATTGGCTGCCTACACCTTGTTACAGTTCAAAGAAGCAACGCATAACTGGCAAAGATACCTGTATTTAATTACAGCGGGACTAGCTTTCGGCTACGCTATCCTGACAAGAGTTTCAGGAATTGCGCTACTGCCCGCTTTTGCTTTATACCTATGGCTTATTTGCACAAAACGCCCCCGCGATTTTATAAAGTACGGTCTGGTATTCGGCGTAGCGGTATTTCCTTCCTTTGCTCTTACCGCTATTTTTAACCAGATGCGTTTCGGCAACCCTCTCAGCAGCGGCTACGAGGGAGAAGGCTTCACTACACCCATTTGGGAAGGACTATGGGGTTTATTATTCAGCACCGGGAAAAGCGTGTTTCTCTATTCCCCGATACTGATAGCTGTTCCTTTTGCGCTGCGCCCGTTTTCAAAACGTTTTCGCCCAGAAACATTCTTCTTCGGCGCAATAATACTGATAACGCTGGTATATTATGGGGCGTGGTGGGCGTGGTATGGCGGATTTAGCTGGGGACCGCGCTTTATGGTGCCGGTTCTACCCTTTGCTATAATCTGTCTAGGTACGTTGCTTGAAAACAACCGTAAATGGGTAGCTATTCTCTTTGTAGGCTTGTTTCCATTGTCGCTATTTGTGCAAATGCTTGGCGTTACGGTAAACTTCAATACACATCTAGGCAATATAACCCACTATCTACCTGGTTGGGATGCCAATTATATTTTTATTCCGGCTTACTCGCCTATAAGAGCGCATTTTGAGCTATTTTGGAATCCTGATAACAATGTTATCCGCTCGCTTTCGCTGGATCAGTTGGGTTTAACAACGCGCATGGCAAAAGTTTTCTGTTATGGAGCAATAATATGTTTTCTGTTAAGTTTGTTTATGGTATGCTATGCCTACTTAGGCACGAATAAACGTGCAGGTAGCCCGCATACAGACATAGCCATCTCACAAATTGAATCCGGTAGCGAAAATTCTCATTAGTTACATAAAAGTGGTGTATAAACATGAATATTGTTGGAGTGGATTTGGGTGGAACTAAGGTAAGAGCAGTTCTGGCAGATGGAACCGGGAAACTACTGGCTAGAACTGACCGCCCAACACAAGCAGATAAAGGTCTAGATGCCGTTATAGATAATATCGTAGCGGTAATAAATAAAGTTATGAGCAAATCCACCCCCGGAGAAGTTCTAGCAATTGGAATCGGCGCGCCGGGACCGCTAAACCCTCGCATCGGGGTGGTATTTTCACCTCCAAACTTGCCGGGCTGGACAGATGTGCCTTTACGCGATTTAATCGAAGCCAAACTCGGTTTGCCGGTTTATCTCGGCAATGACGCAAATCTGGCGGCATTGGGCGAATACACCTTTGGCGCAGGCAAAGATTACCGCTATCTGGTATATATCACCGTTAGTACCGGAATTGGCGGTGGAATAATCGAAGATGGCAATATTATTCATGGGTCAAGGGGAGCAGCCGGAGAAATCGGGCATATGACCATCAAGCTTGATGGACCCGTTTGCAATTGCGGGAATATCGGTTGCTTTGAAGCATTAGCCAGCGGTACTGCCATTCGCAAGCGTGCGCTTGCCCTACTTGCCACCAATCGCCCAACCCTTTTACGGGAATTAGCCAACCATAAGCTGGACTCGGTAAATGCCGTAATGGTGGAAAAAGCCGCCAAACTGGGTGATGAAGCCGCTCTTGAACTCTTGCACGAGACGGCGGTATATCTGGGAGTAGGTATTACCAACATTTTGCATCTCTTTAATCCCGAAATTGTGGTAATAGGTGGGGGCGTTTCACAAGTGGGCGACCTTATATTCGAGCCGTTACGCGCCGAAGTAAACCGACGAGCGATGCCCGCTTTCCGGGAGAATGTGCCGATAGTACCAACTGATTTAGGGGATGATGTAGGTTTGTACGGTACGGTTGCGCTAGTTTTGCAAAATCACGAGGAGGCACAACGGCGCAAACAGCAATTGGCGCACTTGCGGCGGGATGGAATCTAAAACCACGTATTGAGACTTTTTATGAAAAGGCGAGAGGCAAGATAAAAGAAATTTCAAATCAAGCCCTCGCTTTTTTGTACCATAATTTCTCCTGAAAATAGATGCAAATATAAAGTGTATTAAATTAATTTGCATGTGCTATAACTAGAGATTATAATTATAGCTATTCACCGTCAAAAATACGTAGGGGGAAATTGAATCTTGAACTTTCACCAGCTTCGTCTTTTTTACGTAGTTGCTCAATGTGGCAGTTTCTCCAGAGCAGCAGAAAAGCTATCAATCAGCCAACCTGCCGTTTCAGCCCAAGTCAAGGAATTTGAAAAGGAACTTGCCCTCCAGCTTTTCGAGCGTGGCAGCAAAATCATGTATCTGACCGAAGCAGGCAAGCTCATCCAACGCTACGCCCAACAGATTTTCGCGCAAGCCAATGAGCTTGAACGTGCAATTGAAGATTTAAAGGGATTGGCGATTGGTCGTCTCACCATTGCTTCCAGCACTACTGTGGCAGAATGTATCCTACCGCATGCATTAGGACTATTCAAAACAGCCTATCCGGCTATCCAGTTGGAAATGCAAATTGCCAACTCCACCAAAGTAGTAGAATGGGTTAGCGAACGCCATTTTGACCTTGGTTTCATAGGGAACGAGATTGAGTCAGACGAGTTGGTGATAGTGCCATTATGTGAGGATGAAATCGGAGTTTTTGTAGCTACAAATCACCCACTGGCAAACCGTAAAAGCATTACACCAGAAGAATTGGCACAGCAACTGTTCGTAGCGCGTGAGCGAGGCTCTGCCACTCGGTTAAATGCTGAAAGGGTGCTTCAAAACCTCGGTATCAAACCAAAAATATCACTCGAATTGGGTGGTAACGAGGCTGTAAAACGGGCAGTTTGTACAGGATTGGGCGTGGGGATGCTTTCTATTTTTTCGCTCACCCCCGAAATCAAAGCCGGAATGGTAAAAATAATCCCGGTTGAAGGCTTGGCTTGCTACCGCAATTTTACTGCCATATATCGGCGTGACAAAGAACTTACCAGCGCCGAAAAGCGTTTGCTCGAAGTGGTGCGGGAATCAATCAACCAGATTTCCTGAAAACCTCGCGCTAAATCAATAATCTGGATGATTCATATTCCTCCACAACCAGATTTGAAATTAATCCTGCTAAGCTCTTGCCTAAAATGTAAGCAATTCGATTGAATCTAATACCAAAACGCGATTTATCCCATTTATATGTTGTCAAGTTTAGCAAATTTGATTATAATTCACTTAATAACATGACATAAGTATTGCTGGGGTCGGGTTTTTCTATTTCCTGTTTTACGGTCACATAGTTTTTGCGGTAGGTGGCGAATGAGTGATCTTCAGTTAATAGCGACTCAACTAGAAATCAGCGGTGGAATCCGGCGAGACCGAGCGGAAGGTCTTCTCGATGCTGAACTTATGATGACTCCCCCGATAATCCAAAAACGAGGGACGCTCTACATAATGACCGAAGTTGAGGCAACCCGCGACCCTTCACAAACCTTGCGCTCAGGCGATTACGAACTAATTCGCGATACGCAAAGGGCAATAATCAAGGAATTTTACGAATTCAATCAGAACGCCACTGTAACTAGCGCCTTAAAACATGCGCTGGAAGTGGCAAACCAACTATTGTTTAACCGCAATAGCGCACTACTTCCGCCAGAACGGCGTGGAGTGGGTATTACTTTGGCTTTGGTGAGAAATAACGAACTTTTCCTAGCGCAATTGCCCCCCACTCAGAGCTATGTAGCACATCAAGGGCAGATGAGTTATTACCCTATGCCGGATAATTATCGCAAAGGTCCCCGCCCTCTAAACCCGCGTGACACTCAGCCTTTGCCCATTAGCATAGGCGGCAAGCATTCTTCCTATACCCCTGCGCTAGGTCGCTATGCTACCATTGACCCTATTTTTAACCGCACCTACTTTGACGATGGCGACTTGTTGGTGCTTTGCTCCTCCTCGTTGGCACAAGCATTAGAAGAAGACCAACTAGAGCGCTATTTTACCAACTCCAACAGCCGCGAAGCGCTTTATAATCTTTCGGAATTTGCGCGAGTTCATTATATAGAGAACGGCTATGCCCTAGCAGTTTCAATGAAGGGCGATTATAGCGCGGGAAGTCTGGAACGAGCGGCGCAAGAAAGAATCGAAGCTAACGCTAAACGCAGCGAAGATGGCGGGATTAAAGGCGCAATGAACAATATGGCGGTTTCAATGAGTGCCTTTGCCGCTCGCTTCAACCCTGATAAAAATGAACCGATTAAGGAAGAATATATTTTTGAATCAAGCTTATCGCCGACTGAAGCGATTCCGGTGCGCTGGAACGAAGATTTCGAGTTTGTGGATAACGCGCCACGTCAAGCGCAACCTACCGACGAACAAAAACCGGGCAGCATAACCGAACTGGTTAATTTGATTAATGATAACCCTGCCGCCGACCCTTGGATTCGACGTGAGGAGGACGGTCTGGAAAAACCGCCCTATCTTAGAAATCGCCCCGACTCCCCTGAAACCGACCACTTTAAGAAACAACAAGCTGGCATATTTCCTGCGCCCGGTATAGTTCCGCCTACACAAAAAGCTGCCTTTAGCTCTCATAATTACCAATCGCCGGAAGCGCCGAAACCTCATTTTGCCTTCTCTGAGGAAGCCGCCGCTATACCTCCAGTTGGAGAAATCGGCAAAAAGAAAAGTGGTAAACAGCCCGTCACCCCGCCACAACCCGCTGAATTTTTGGACGTATCAGCCGGTTATGGAACACCTCTTGAGAATATCAAGGATGAACGGCAGGGTAAAGTCCGCTTCAGTCGTTTCCTAATAATCGGTGGGCTTATAGCATTATTGGGCGTAGCAGCTTTATTTCTGGTTTTTGCGGCAATCAACTTGATGGGTGGTAACAATGACAAAGCGATAGGGTTTGTACGTTCAGCTGAAGCCAAGCGGATACAAGCGCAAACTTTTTCGATAACCGACCCAGCCAAAGCGAGGCAATTAATAACCGAGGCACAGGCTGACCTAGATAAAGCCCGTAAGGAAAAGCCTGAATTAAAAGATATTACCATTACCTCCAACGCCCTGAAAGTTACATCGGACAACATCAACCGAGTTGTCATTCCCGCAGATATTCGAGTTACCCTTGATTTGAGCAATCAGACGGGCATTAAAATGAGCCGCGCACTCTTTTCAAGTACAAATGACGTGGTTTTTATCCTTGATAACGGACGCAATATGGTTTTACAACTTGATATGCAAGGTCAGATTAAAACTATACTGAAACAAGGGGATACTGCCAGCGGCAAGACTCTAACCAAGCCTGTATTTATGACGCAACGCCTTGATAGCGTCCTGATAATAGATGACGCGAATAATGCTTGGATATATGACCGCGCCCACAATTCATGGAGCGCCGTTGCGCTAGGCGGCACAAGCGGGTGGGTGAAACCGGCAAGATTGGCGGCTACCTATCAGGGCAATCTGTATCTAGTTGCACCGGGAAGCGGTCAGATATTGCGTTATCTATCGGGCGCATACAGTAACACACCGGACGAGTGGCTTTCTGAACAGACAGTGCAAACCGCAAATCTGGATCGCGCTGTCACGCTGGAAGTAGATGGACGGATCTTCGGGTTAAGCTCGGAGGGGGTACTTTACCAAATGGAAAGACCAAACGGTAAGAACAAGGGTGAAATTACCAATCAGATTGATTTAAATAGTGGTGGATTGGTCAGTCCCGCTTTGAATAGCCCTTATCTGCTACAAATCGGAAGTTTCGATTATCCTTATATTTTCGTGATAGACACCCAAAAGCGCATCCTGCAATACCAGAAATCAAACGGGGCGTTTGTTCAGCAAATCCGGGCTGAAAACAAAGAGTTTGATAGCATCAAAGACCTGTTGGTGGACGAAGCTAACCAGAAACTTTATGTAGTAACCGACCAAAAATTTTACATTTTTCGAGTGCCAGCGGCGACTGTATCCGGTAGCGTGCCGGTAATCAGCACAACGCCGTCCACAACTCCAACCACAAGCAGGTAGGAATGTCCAGATACGCCGGATGGGTGATACTGATATTACTTGTATTATTTGTACCACCTATCCTTTCTAATTCTCAGGAGACTCAAACCGACCCTGCTACCAGCGATTATTTGCCACAACCTCTCCAGTTATTATTTCCCTCGTTGCCTGCTTCCTTTTCAACCGAAGAAGTTTTGCCTCCCAATTTTGACAGAAATTCGCCCTCCTTTGACTTGATTTCGATGGGGACAATCCCTTCGCCCGATGCAGCAACCGGCACGCCCCTGACCAAAACCTTAACTTTACAACTAAACGGCGGTATTAAAGGTCGCATCTTTTCAAGCCCTTTATGGCTATCGCCGATTCCCGATCGCTTTGTAAATCTTTCGGGTAATGGCGAACTTAAAGTGGCAATCAGCGTTAAGCGCGATGCGGCGCAAGGGGCAGGTATTCTGCCTGGGCAAACTAATTGGGGACGTATGCGCCTTGTCTTGAACGGAGCTATTTTTGACTATTCCGTCCAACTCTTGGTTGGCACACCTAACAAGGTAGTGAGTAGTAGTTCAGATAGGATATTCGGGCTGTACCGACAAATTGTGGCAAAACTGGACGCTCAGGGCAATATGGCAGCAATTATCGCAACTCCTACCTTCCCGAATGCCGGACAAACTGCGCTCGGTTTGATTGTAGATTATTTGGGAGAGAACGGTTACAATCAGCGAATGAGCGAAGCCGATTTTAGTGGAAGAATAGCCGAAACCTTGAGCGAAAAAGATTATAACGGGGATGGTTGGGTTGGGTTCAAACCCGAAGACATTGTAATCGGCGCGCCGGGTTGGGCGCTGGGAAGAAAGCTGAAATGAAATCTCGTCAAAATATCTGGCTTTTACCGCTTTTGCTCTTATTCTTGACCGGATGCTCGGATAACCTGACACCAAGTGAGGTATGCCAACGCTACCTCGAAACGGTGCGTGAGGGGAATTATAGCTCAGCGTATGAATTATTAACCGGAGACTCGCAATTGAAAATCAGTCGAAGCGATTTTGGAGATCGCCTTGCTCGCGCCAAGCAAGATAGCGGAATTATACGTACCGAAATCCTGAAGGTAAATCGCGACTCAACAATTGTAGGCAAACGTGCCAGCGTTACTTACCAGCTTGAAATTACGCTGCAAAGCGGTCAGAAGCTCAACCTATTTGAAGCAATGGTATTATTACAACAGGATAACGGCTGGCGGGTCATTTGGCCCCCTCAGTAAATCCCGCCGAGTAGTTGAAACAATTAAGTCGGTTTATCGTAATAATATCAACGAGCTACAACTTCCTCTCTTTTCCCCCTTGAAGGGGTTAGGGAGTGAATAGTTAGGGAATTTTGGAGGTAGAAATGCAAATTCTGGTCATAGATGATGATACCGAAATAATTGATATGCTGGAACGCGGCTTGCGCTTTGAAGGTTACAATGTACGCACTGCCCTCGATGGTGACACTGCCCTTACGATTTTCAGAGAATCCGTACCCGATTTGGTATTGCTTGATGTGATGATGCCGGGTAAAAATGGTCTGGATGTTTGCCGCGAAATGCGTAAAATCCGCGATACCCCGGTGTTAATGCTTACCGCTAAAGATGCGGTGAGCGACCGAGTAGCGGGGCTAGATAGCGGCGCGGATGATTATATCGTCAAACCTTTTGCCTTTGACGAATTACTGGCGCGGGTCAGAGCGCATTTGCGACGCACTGCCCCCGGAGATAGCCAGCAGCTTATCCAATTTTCCGATGTGATTCTTAACACGATTACTCACGAAGTACATCGAAACGGTCAATTAGTTGAGCTTACCAGCAAAGAATTCGAACTACTTCAGCTTTTTATGCAAAACCCCCGCAAAGTCCTGTCTCGCGAAGTAATCTATGATAAAGTGTGGGGCTATGATTTTGGCGGAGAGTCGAATATAATCGAGGTTTACATCCGGTATTTGCGTAGTAAACTAGATACAGGCGACAACCCCAAATTGATACGCACCGTGCGCGGTGTTGGCTATGTTATGAAAGAGTCGGATAACTCACACGAAGATTAATCCGGTTCTCAACCCTTAATGGATTACCTTGGGCAATTTCATTCAAAATTTTTCGATACGGCTACGGCTAACCCTAGTATTCTCTGTGGTGGTTTGTATAACCCTAGCCATTTTAAGCGTGTCCGTTTATCGTTCGGTAGTGAATAGCCTGAATTATGAGGTTGATCACGACCTCAAGAACCGTGCCGTTGAAATCAGCCAGTATGTTGCCTCGCGCAATAGTTTTACAGAGCAGGATTTGCTGGAATTAAGCGCTTTGCTTGGCGGTATTGAGCCGAATTATGATACACCCTCCATTGAGACTCAGTTAAGTAATAATTTTCTTTCCAGTCGTCTCGATTTGGATGCTTCCCTAAATTATGTGCAAATCTCTGACCCCAAAGGTAATATCTTGCATTCCGTCCCTGATATTCGGCTTATGACTCAGCCTGTGACGCAACAAATATTGCGGGAAAATTTATATTTTCCCGGTGATTATTTCACATTCCGAATGCCTGATACCGATGAACCGGTAAGAGGCTATACCGAGCGTATTACATTGCGTGGCACAACTGTCGGGTTTGTGCAGACAGTTAACTCTATCAAACAATCGCTGGCGGTCAGTAATAGCCTCATCTATCCTTTCGGAATCGGTGGAATAGCGGCAGTAGCCGCCTTAGTTATTTTCGGCTGGTGGGTAACACGCCGCGCTTTCAACCCAATTGAAAACATAACTGGCGCGGCTTTCCGCATCGGCGCAACTAACGACCTCACCCAACGTATTCAGGTTGACCAATTTTCTAATGATGAAGTGAGCCGATTGGGACGCGCTTTTGACGGAATGCTAGATCGCCTTGAAAAAGAATTCAAGTTGCAACGCCAGTTTATTGCCGATTCTTCACACGAATTGCGTACTCCCCTGACCGTAATTCGGGGTAATCTTGATTTGTTAAAGCGAAATCCTGACCCCTTAAACCAGAGCGAATCGCTTCAAGCAATTGAGCGCGAAGTAAAGCGCATGCAAAAACTGGTAGAAGATTTATTACTGCTGGCAAAAGCCGATGCCAACCAGACTATCGAGTTTTCACCAACCAATCTGGACGAAATAGTGCTAGAAGTTTACAAACAGGCGAAGGTGCTTGCACAAGTTCGTCACCAGACTTTCAAACTAGGCAATTTTGAAATTATCAAGGTCTTAGGAGACGCTGACCAATTGAAACGAGCGATTCTAAACCTAGTAAATAACGCCATTAAATATACCCCCGAAGAAGGAATCGTTACAATCAGCTTGCATAGCGGTAATCGGTGGGCGCAAGTAGCAGTTACCGATACCGGAGTAGGGATTGACCCCAAAGACCAACCGCATATCTTCTCCCGCTTCTATCGGGTGGATAAAGCCCGTTCACGCACCAGTGGAGGCACTGGACTTGGTTTGCCGATTGTAAAATATATAGTCGAAGCACATGGTGGGCGTATCAGCCTAGAAAGCGAAGAAGGCAAAGGTAGCGCTTTTACACTGTGGCTCCCTCAAATTTCGGAGCAAGCTAGTACCGATTCAGATTAACAAAGCAAGGATTTGCTACCTTCTAAAACCGCGCCCGTCCGCAAGAAATAATTGGTTATGCTATAATTATTAACCGTTTTCGGTAGGCGAAACTTAATTCCATTTTAAATTTTCACAAGGTAGGTAAACTAATCAATGGGTCAGACCCTGATAGAAAAAATTGTGCAACGCTACGCCGTGGGCTTGAAACCCGGTCAAAAGGTTTACTCTAATGACTTCGTCTTGTTAAAACCCCGTCATGTCATGACTCACGATAACACCGGGGCGGTTATTCCCAAATTTGAAAGCATGGGGGCATCCGGTGTTTTTGATTCCACGCAACCTGTGTTCGCGCTCGACCACGATGTACAGAACAAGAGCAAGGAAAATCTCAGCAAATATACCAAAATTGAAGCATTTGCCAAAAAGCAGGGAGTTGCCTTTTTCCCTGCCGGAACCGGGATTGCACATCAGGTTATAACAGAAGAGGGGTTTGTTTTCCCCGGTACGGTGGTAGTAGGAAGTGACTCCCATTCAAATTTGTATGGTGCGCTTGCCTGTGTGGGAACGCCCGTAGTACGCACCGATGCTGCCGCTATTTGGGCGACAGGTCAAACTTGGTGGCAGATTCCCGAAATTATCAAGGTTGAAATCACCGGAAAACTTGGGTTGGGAGTAACCGGCAAAGATGTAATTCTTGCCTTAATCGGTACTTTCGCCAATGATGAAGCGCTAAATGCTTGCCTTGAGTTTACCGGAGAGGGTATCACCAGCCTAACTATGAGCCAACGCAAAACTATTGCCAATATGACTACCGAATGGGGCGCATTGGCAGGCGTTTTCCCTTATGATAGCCGAGTACGCGATTACTTGCTCAATCGGGTTGAATTCTTCGAGAAACGCGGCGACCAAAATCCTCGAATCACCCGCGCCATGATTGACGAAGTTGACCACATGGATATGAAGCCTGACCCTGATGCTTACTACTCCAAAGAAATAATTTTTGATTTGGGTTCGGTTACTCCAACAGTAGCAGGACCAAACGAGGTTAAGGCAATGATTTTCTTGCCTGAGATTGAGCAACAACGCATCAAAATTGATAAAGCCTACCTTTTAAGCTGTGTAAATAGTCGTTTGGATGATATTGAAGAAGCAGCGGCAGTAGTAAAGGGTCGCAAGTTTGCCGCAGGTGTAAAATTCTATCTGGCAGCAGCATCAGCCTATATTGAGCAACAAGCAAAAGAATTGGGCTACTGGCAAACGCTGGTTGAGGCAGGCGCACAAACGCTAACCGCCGGTTGTGGACCCTGTATCGGACTAGGCGAGGGCGTTTTAGAACCGGGCGAAGTAGCGATTTCAGCTACCAACCGGAATTACAAGGGGCGTATGGGTTCGCCGGGCGCAAACGTCTATCTAGCAAGTCCGGCTGTGGTAGCCGCTTCCGCGCTGGAAGGTTTTATTTGTGGGTCACAAAAGCAGCCTTCCAAACCTGTGGTGGCTCGTCTTGAAAATCGCCAACGTCAAACGCAAACCGCCACCGCCGCGCAGGATATTTTACCGGGCTTCCCTACCGTTATTGAAGGTGAGTTGCTTTTCGTACCTAAAGACAACATGAACACCGATGCGATTTACGGCAAAGAATATACCTATAATGATAATCTGCTTCCCGCCGAAATGGCTACTAAAGCCTTCCTTAACTACGACCCAGAGTTCCAGCAATTAGCTCATGAAGGCGATATTTTGGCGGGCGGGTGGAATTTTGGAAGCGGTTCGTCCCGCGAGCAAGCAGCCACAACTCTGAAATATCGGGGCTTGCAACTGGTAATTGCCGGATCATACTCGCAAACCTACAAACGCAACGCCTTCAACAACGGCTATATCGCGCTGGAATGTCCCGAACTGATAAACTGGCTCAAAGAGAAATTCAAGTCTTCAAACATGTTGACTATTCGCACCGGAATCAATACGCGCCTTGACTTTGTAAATTCTGAAATTGATTGCGGGGAGCGCAAGTTTGGTTTTTCCCCACTCGGCGCAGTAGCACAAAGGCTAGTAGTGACAGGCGGTTTTGAGCAACTTATACAGGAACAAATCAAAAGCTCCAAAAAACCGCAGGCGTAAAGATTTCGTAAGATGTAAATTTTGGCATTTTGGGGGTTTTTACAGAACCCCTAATTTTCAGTGGGAAATAATTCCAAAAGTCTCTGAAGCCCCATTTTGGTCAACTATATAGATATTATCCTAAAATGCCTGCTCAGATAACCGGGTTTCCTGAATCTCTTTCCCGGTCGATTGTTGTGAGGCTTTGTATGGTTTCATACCCATACCCGATTAAACCAACAAAATATCCCGTCTATACCGAATACGAATACATAAGAGTTCAAAGTAAATGCAACACACAGGTAGTATCCATTTTCAAACGCATTTTCCCTCATAGATAAAACAGGCTTATTACCAGTTATTATGGTAAAATGCTAAACTGAGCAATAATTAATTTGATTAGTATCAAAGGGTAAAAACACAGTCGAATGGCATCGAAAGATTATTATAAAATTCTGGAAATACAACGCACCGCTACCGAAACAGATATAAAAAGTGCATATCGGCGGCTTGCTCGCAAATATCACCCTGATGTAAACCCCAATGATAACCAGTCAGAGGAGCGTTTCAAGGAAATAGGCGAAGCATACGAAGTATTAAGCAATGCCGAAAAACGACGCAAATACGATCAGTGGGGCGCTGATTGGGAAAAATATGATAAAGCCGGAGCCGGTTCATATTCAGGTTGGTCGGGTGGCAGCGGATACAACACCAAAGATAGCGGGGTCGGCGATATTTTCGACCAAATCTTCGGCAAAACCCGCAACAAAACTACTCAGGGGCAGGGGGCAAATACTTCAGCCTACAGCCAAGGTGCAAATCCTAGAAATTACGCCGCCCGTCCTCAAAAAGGAGAAGATCGAGAGCAACAAATCGAATTGACTCTCGAAGAATGCTATAACGGTACTTTGCGCCAATTACAAATTCAATCGAGCGATATATGCAACCTGTGTAACGGTACAGGCTTGAGAAGCGGTCAACGTTGCTCTAATTGTGCCGGATTAGGCATAGTACCACGTACCAAGCGACTAGAGGTTCGTATTCCGGCAGGTGTTGAAGAAAATAGCCGGGTGAGAGTTGCGGGTGAAGGTGGCACTGGAATTAGCGGTGGGCAACGTGGTGATTTATTTCTCAAAGTACACTTGCAGGCACACCCTCAATTTGAACGCAAAGGCAATGACCTTCACACTAACATCAATATCGCGGTTTACACTGCCATACTTGGTGGGGAAGCAGAAGTTACCTCGCTGAAAGGCGGTAAATTCATTTTGAATATACCCGAAGAAACACCAAACGGCAAGGTTTTCCGCCTCAGTGGGCAGGGCATACCCATTTTGAACCAACCCGGTGTCAGAGGAGATTTGTATATCAAACTTAACGTAGTGCTACCCAGCAACCTTACTGCTCAAGAAAAAGAGCTTTTCCGAAAGTTAAAAGACCAGAGACCAAACTAACAAGAAATTGCAATTTTTGGAAGTGCCTAAATTAAGAGAGCAGGGTTATAATAGCCTAAACGTCAATGAGATAAAGATACTTACAAGACACTTTCACTTCACGTATTGAGCAAAACCTCGATTATAGCGTGGTCACGCAAAACTTTAATATAAGCTCCAAATGCCTCCTGGCGGCGTTGCTCTACCAAATCGAGTGGAAGTTGCCGCACTTCCCGCGCTTCCACTTTGATAATATGCCAGCCAAGTGAGGTTTTAATTGAACCGCTGAAAGTTCCAATTTTAAGAGCAAAAGCGGCTTGCTCGAAAGCTGGTTCGGTTTGTCCTTTGAAAACCCAATCTAGGTCTCCTCCCTTTTTGGCGCTGGCAATATCGAGCGAAAATTGAGTTGCCAATGCAGCAAAATCTGCGCCCTGTTGCAAACGCGCAAAAATATCCTTAGCCTCTTTTTCGCTGCCAAGCAGGATATGGCGAACTTTTACCTGTTCTTCTTTATCTTGCACGGTAGCATGCTGCTCTAGCATTTTACTGAAAAGTAAGCCCTGCTCTATGGTGTGGCGGTTATCGTTATCGCTCATAAAGCGGCGCGATAACCAGATTTTATAGGTCTCCTCACCGCCGATTTGCTTCTTGAAATTTTCAAGCTGCTTGGTAACTTCCTCAGCAGAAACGGTGGTATTTTCTTTGTGGGCTGCAAGGGCAACTACCGTGTAGTTAATTAATCCCTGCAATATTTGGTCGCGTAATTCTTTCAGACGAGTTTTGTTGGTTTCGGTGTCCCAGTCAATAACGCCGCCGTTTTGTTCCTCGCTAGTTACACGCGCCTGATCCAACGCTTGATTAAACTCGTCCGCGCTGATTTCTGTCCCATTAACTTTAGCAACAGCACCAATAGCATAGCCGATTCTGAGATTTGAGGAAGGAGTGGGAAAGGGTAACAAACCGCCACTGCTTTTGGTAATTTGCGAAGTTGGGAGGACTGCATCGCCACAGGCTGACAGTAGTAGAAAGAGAATTATTAAGGGAAATAGTTTTTTCATGTAACTTATTTTACTCATTGGTTGTTCAGCCGAACAAATAAATAAGGGTCTCACAAGAGGCGAGACCCGATGCTATCGAGTTTTAGCTTAACGCTGGAAATTAGGCTTGCGCTTCTCAAGGAAAGCGCTCATGCCTTCTTGTGCATCCGGTGTTTGCGAAGTTGCCGCCATAACCTCCATGCTATAAGAATAGGCTTTGGGCTGCTCCAAATCTATCTGGGCGTAAAATGCCTGTTTGCCGATACCTTTTGACCAAAAGCTTCCGCGCGTAGCCGCCAGCATCAGTTTTTCAGATTCTTCTAGCAGCTTGTCAGCAGTTACTACCCGATTAATCAAGCCCCATTCGTAAGCGGTTTTAGCGTCAATTACATCTCCGGTGAAAAGCATTTCGGCGGCACGCTTGCGCCCAATCTGACGGCTTACCGCTACCATCGGAGTAAAACAGAACCACCCGCCCTTACCGCCCGGTGTTGCAAAACCGACAGTATCGGCGGCAACCGCCAAATCGCAAGTGGCGACTAACTGGCAGCCGGCAGCGGTAGCCAGCGCATGCACTCGCGCCAACACAGGTTGGGGAATAGCCTGAATGGTATCCATCAGGTTGACGCAAGTTTTCATCATTTTACGCATAAAAACAAGGTCTTGCCCAGCCATATCCCGGAAGTCATGCCCTGCGCTAAAGGCATGCCCGTTCGCGGCGAGATACACCCCCCGCACATTGCTATCGCCTACTTCATTAAAAGCCGCTGTTAGCTCAAGCATATGTTGCATAGAAAGAGCATTGCGACGCTCTGGGGAGTTCATGGTAATAGTGGCGTAATCCCCATCATAAATCAGTTCTATCATTTCATACTGCATTGTAACACCTCCTTGCTGCTCAATTTTCGGTGCGATGAAATTCTTCCGCATATGATACGTCATATTTTTTGCCGGTGCTGGTAGCCCAACTTCTAATTCGTTCCTCAATTGGGGCAAAATCTGGAAGTTGGCTGGCATGCGCTTTGAGCGCAGCTAGTTTAAGCTCAATAGTTCCGGTAATATCAACCATAAAGTTCTGAGTAGGCGCTCCCATGAAGAATATTTCCTGCACCTTGTGAGGCTCAAGCCCTTCATCGAGCAGTTCGGGAAAATCCCACGGGTTCTGACTGGCGGGATAAATTGCCCGAATTGCAGCTTCTCCGGTAGCAAGATGGTCGGGATGGTGCCGCGCTACAGAATAAAAAGGTGTCCAAGCACGCTCAGGGGATTGTATGACAACTCTGCTAGGGCGGAAGTGGCGTAACATTCGTACTATATCACGCCTCAAATCAAGGCTGGGTTCAATTCTGCCGTCCGGGTAGTCCAGAAAGAAAACCTCTTTTACTCCTATTAACCGACAGGCTTCACGCTGTTCTTTTTTGCGGATTTCGGAGATTTTACGCCGTTCTACTTCTCCAACCTGTCGCGCATCATCAGACCCACCGCCGGAACCGTCCGAACAAATAACGTAGTAAAATTCCCAGCCTTCGAGTACCCAGTTTGCCACAGAACCGGCACAACCAAACTCAGCATCGTCAGGATGAGCTACTATTACCATCCCTATTTTATTTTTTATAGTATCGCTCATTTAAGTGTAGAACCTCTCGACTGTAATATTAAAATTAGTGAAGGATGCAGCTATTATACCCATAAAATCGGCTTTTTCCTATTTGAGTAGTCAGCTTTTTCCGGTTATAATAGTATAAAGTATAAATCCAAACTCGTACCTCTTGATTAATATTCTCGATAGCTGAATTGAGGGAAAAACAATGAGCCGACCAAATAGAAATGTGCTGACCGTCATTTTGGCGGGTGGTCAGGGCGAACGCTTGAGTATTTTTTCTGAGAAACGCGCTAAACCTGCCGTGCCTTTCGCCGGAAAATACCGAATTATAGATTTTGCCCTCAGTAATTGCGTTAATTCCGGCTTATTCGATATTCTGGTATTGACGCAATACCGACCTCTTTCCCTGCATGACCATATCGGTAACGGCAAACCTTGGGATTTGGATCGTTTGCATGGCGGTGTTCGTATGGTATCGCCTTATCTGGGGCGCAAGGACTCTGACTGGTATAAAGGCACGGCTGACGCTGTTTACCAGAACATAAACGAGTTGGAAGAAACTGATGCTGAATATGTGCTTATCCTAGGCGGTGACCATATCTATAAAATGGACTATCGCCCTATGCTACAGTTGCACCGGGAAAAGGGCGCAGAAGCTACGGTAGGAGTTATGCGAGTACCTATCGAAGAAGCGCATCGTTTCGGTATCGTGGCAGCCAATGAAGAAGGTCGTGTAATTGAATTTCAGGAAAAGCCCAAGCAACCGAAGAGCAACTTGGTTTCGATGGGTATTTATATTTTCAATAAAAAACACCTAATTGAAAAGCTTACCAAAGATGCACAGGACTCTAGCAGCAAGCATGATTTTGGGCATAGCATACTTCCTGAAATGCTCGCATCTGGAGATAAGCTCTATGCTTATACTTTCGAGGGCTACTGGCGTGATGTGGGGACTGTACATTCATACTGGGAAGCTAATATGGAATTGTTACAAGAACCGCCTGAACTTGACCTATACGAACGTAGTTGGGTGGTTTATACTCGTAGTGAAGAACGTCCTTCTGCGATAATTGAAGCAAATGCCAATGTGAAAGACAGCCTTATCTCGCATGGCTGCCAAGTGCATGGTCAGGTTATCAACAGCGTATTATCACCGGGTGTTATTGTGGAAGAAGGGGCAATTGTACGCGACTCTATTATTATGATAGATTCAGTTATCGGCAAAGGCTCGGTAATAGACAAGACCGTAATTGATAAAGAAGTAATTATTGGCGAGGGCAGCATTATCGGTTATGGCAATGATAATACGCCTAATAAGTTTGAACCGCATAAACTGAATACAGGCATCACTATCATTGGCAAACGCGCCCAATTGCCGGCTAATGTCAGAATCGGGCGAAATTGCAAAATCGGAACTGATGTTAAGCCGGAAGATTTCCCATCTCTTGAGCTTGGGAGCGCAGAAACGGTAATTGCGGCAGTGCAAACAACAAGAAAATAGACTAACTATAACTTGTTAAGGTAAATTATCCAAAAGAAGAAATCAGACCGAAAAAAAAATGAAAATTCTCTTTCTTGCAGCTGAAATTGCACCGTTTGTTAAAGTTGGTGGGCTTGCGGATGTTGCCGGTTCGCTACCGTTAGCGCTGGCGGAGTTAGGGCATGATGTGCGGTTAGCTATGCCACGCTACTATGTAGTTGACCCTACCAAATGGGGATTGCGAAAAATAATCGGAACTCTAGATATACCCATCGGTATAGGCTCTACCGCAATACAGGTTCTTGAAGGCGAATTGCCCAATGATAAACCTAATGCGCGTGTACCGGTCTATTTTATTCAAAATCAGCATCACTTTGAGCGCGATAAGGTTTACGGCTACGAGGATGATGGTGATCGCTTTGCGGTGTATTGCCGGGGCGTGATGACTATGCTTAAAAGTTTGGGTTGGCGACCAGATGTAATTCATGCGAATGATTGGCATACTGCTCTGTGCATTAATTACCTGAAAACTATATATAGCAATGACCCGTTCTTCGCCGGAGTTAAAGCGGTATTTACAATCCATAACTTGGCTTATCAGGGCGTATTTAGTCCGTTCTGGTTGGGGCAAGCCGGTCTTTCACACTTAGGGTTAGTTTGGGGTGACCGAGATGGTATGGTGAATATGATGGGACGGGGTATAGCTTATGCCGATGCAGTTAGCACCGTCAGCCCAACTTATGCCCTTGAGATACTCACGCCCCACTACGGCGAGGGTTTGGATTGGCTGCTGAAATATCGCTGGGGGCATTTGTGGGGTATCCTCAACGGGATTGATTATAATATTTTTAATCCGGCTACCGACCCTTATCTAATTTCGCAATATACTCCCCTTACAGTGGAGAAACGTATAGATAATAAAACTGAGCTTCAAGCTCGACTTGGCTTACCAGTTGACCCCAATATTCCGATAATCGGAATGGTCTCACGTTTGGCAGACCAAAAGGGTTTTGACTTAGTAGCCGCATCGGCAGAGCGTATCCTTGAAAAAGGTGTGCAATTGATAGTGCTTGGCACCGGTGAGTATGGGTATCATGAGTTTCTTTACTGGCTATCGCATCGCTTTAATAGTCAGGTGCGAGCGGTTTTGGGCTTTCATGCCGATATTGCACCAAAAATCTACGCCGGAAGTGATATGTTTCTAATGCCTTCGCGCTTTGAACCTTGCGGGTTGGGGCAACTGATAGCCATGCGTTACGGTTCAGTACCAATCGTCCGGCATACTGGCGGTTTGGCGGATACAGTGCAGGAGTATTACCCCGATTCTGACGAAGGTAACGGCTTTAGTTTTGGTCCCTATGAACCAATACACCTATTATCGGCAATTGATCGCGCTTTAGCAGTGTACCACCAACCTAACCTCTGGCAGAACCTTATCAGTAAGAACATGCAGAGAGACTATTCATGGACTTCTTCAGCCCAACAATATTTGAACTTTTACCGTCAGGAATTAGGTTTAAGCTGATACCGCTAAATTAAGGGTGGGGCTACAGGAGATTTACTGCCTGTAGCCTTTTTTTGATTACTATAGATGTTTTCTGACAAACCAAACTACTTTTTCCGTTACCAAAAGAGTTGGCTTACTCAATTGGCAGTAGTAGGGGTTGGAATCGGTTGAAACGGAGTTGCAACAGGTGTACTAGTCGGCAACACCGGGAAGGGAGTAGCGGTAATTGGAATAGGGGTCGGAGTTAGATTACTAAGGACTTCTATGCCGTTTATCACAGGATATTCTACTGCCCCTCTCCTGAAAGCGATGAATAGCTGACCATTGGTATCGGCTTGAGCAGGAAATTCTTTAACAAACGCTTTAAACATTCCTCCAGCCGCATTGTAAAGGTCAAAGTTATACAATACCTGACTTTGATTGATAAACACATCAAAAAGGCGCATACCGGGACTGTTTAAATAGAGTTCTGCAAAGTGTAGGCGGATGATATATGGAGAATTTGGCTTTAGGTTTGGAATAATATAGTTTGTAATGCCAATACGCTGACTCTGGTAAACCGAAATTGGGGCGGGGAATGGCACATTACTCATATTAATTGTATTGGTAACTACATAGCTAACACCGGAAGAAGTAAAAAATGCGTCCGTAACGTAAGAGCCATCTGCGCCACCCCCACAGTTAATAGCAAGCGCTTGCTTAAGTGAACTGGCAGTTGACGCAATAGCGGGGATAGCAGTTGTGGCGCCTAAAGCGGGTGCAATTATCGTACTCTTGGGTTGTGGTGTAGTAGTAGTAGTAGTTACCGCCGCAGTAGTGGTATTTATAATAACCAATGTTTGTTTAGTTTGTACTGCCAGCACAGTTAGTAGAACGACAACACCAATAACGATTGCAAATACAGCTATGCTAACTAATACCCAAAGACGACGGGTATTACGAGCGCTATAATCCGGTGGTTTTGGCGCTTCTTCCGTTTCAGAAGATTTTCTGGTTTCTGGTTTTTTATAAACTGGTTCTGAAACATGCTCTTCTGGTACTAGAAAAGGGCGAATGGAGATGCTAGGTTCCCCATTCTGTGAAGGCTGCCATTTATAGTTGGCTTCTTCTGACAGCAGATTTTCATGTTTTAAAGTGAATTCTTGTGGGTTAGATTTAGATGAGGTCGAGAATTCATCGTTTTGATTTTGGTTATTCGGCGGTTCCATTGGCATCTTCCATAAGTTTACATAAACAGATTTCCAATCAGCATTAGCAATTTTATTATACATATATGGACTGGTGAGGTCGAATTGAAAACAGTTCTACAAAATTTATATGGAATTTGTGGGATTTAACAAATTTAGCAACCCCATCCGATAACACTTGAGAGGCTTTTTATTGCTTCAAGTTCTGACGCGATAGTACGATTTGTCCATTGAGATGGTCTATAAACTGACGAGCTACGCGCCCACTTCGTCCGCTATGGCTCAACTCCCATTGCAAGGCGCGGCGGCGCAAATCATCTCGTTCCATTTCAATACCAGCATGCGCTGCCAACGAAAAAACAATTTCAATATATTTTTGCTGGCTTGGCGTTACAAAAGTGACAATCAAGCCAAAGCGGTCGCTCAAAGAGAGCTTTTCTTCCACTGTATCCCATGCTGCAATTTCTTCCTGTTGTCCGGCGCTGGGGTTATCGCTAAACTGCTCGCGGATAAGATGGCGACGGTTGGAGGTAGCATATATCAGCAGATTGGAAGGACGCGCCTCTATTGTACCCTCAAGCAACGCCTTGAGGTCTTTGTATGAAACTTCGTCTTCCTCAAAGGATAAATCATCCACAAACAGGATAAATTTCTCGCGCCTACCTCTCACCATTTTAGCAATTTGTGGATAGTCGCTCAACCAATCCTTATGAACCTCGATTAACCGCAACCCTTGCGAACCGTAGCGATTGAGCAAACCTTTCACCGTTGAGCTTTTTCCCGTTCCCCTCGCCCCGTAAAGTAGCACATTGTTAGCGGGAAGCCCTGCTAAAAATTGTGCCGTGTTTTGCACAATCACCGCCTGCTCACCGGAATAGCCTACCAGTTCCTCAAGGCGAATCGGGTCAATATCGGAGACAGGTTCAAGCGTTGCTTGAGGACGTTGCCAGCGAAAGCCATAATAACGCGCCAAATCATCCACGCCCTGATGGACATAATGATTTTCGAGTTCGCCTACCAACGCGCCCCAATCCGTACTAACCGCCAACTTCTTTTTGAAAGCCAAGCGCGGGCAGTCTTGGTGGGTAGGGTTGGCGCTTGCCGGGTTAAAGTAATCCCATGATGGCAGCGAAGGTTCTTCGAGACTACTGCGGGCTTCATCCGCAATAACAGTAGAACTGAGAATAAACAACTTGTGGAGTAAAGCCAAATCGCGCAAAGCGGCGTAGCGGGTGCTATGCGCCATCTCACGCCCTGCTTTAAGGCTGAAAGGATTTTTAGAGTCCAGTATTCGATCCAATAGGTGATTCTGCCATACATCCCCGACAATCTCACACTCATAAAACTCGGCTTCATTGGTCAGAAGTCCAAAAAGCTCGGTATAAACCGTACCAACATCATCCGGTAGGGTGTCAGCATACGAATAAAGCCGCAATAAGTTAAGAAAGTTTCGCCCAATTGCATCATCGAAAACATCGCGGTACAACAATAACTGCTCTGCCTGTGCTGCTAGTCGGTTATAAAATGGCATCTCTTTCTCCCACCTGCTTGATTTAGCTTAGCCTCGCGCTTTTTGAAGATTCTGAGTTGCCGCAGTTAGCAAGCTAGAAGCATCGTTGGTGGCATTTACCATTTGAAAGCCTTCCCGAATGCGTTGCGCCGCCGTATCACCGTTGCTACAAAACATGCCCAATGCTACGTTATTCTTACGCGCCGCTGCTTTAATTTTTTCCAACGCTGCCACAAACTCAGGTTCTGCACCTTCATTGCTAGGCGGCAAACCAAGCGAACCATGTAAATCATTTGGTCCTACAAAAGCTACATCTACGCCGGGAACGCTTAAAATATCTTCCACGTTCGCCAAACCTTTCGCGCTCTCGATTTGTAACCCTACCAGAATTTCATCGTTGGCTTTGGTGAGATACTCTTGGCGGTCAGCCGTACCAAAGCTAAGACATGCCATAGAACCGCCAAAACTGCGCGTGCCAAGCGGAGGGTATTTACTCCAACTTACCGCCTGTTCTGCTTCCTGACGAGTTTCTACCATCGGCACAATTACGCCCCATGCTCCGGCATCCAACGACCATTTAAACCACTCTACGCTATTGAACGGCAGACGAACCAACGGCGCACTAAGCCCTGCACCCGCAATAACGGCAACCGTATCTGTCAGCAGAGTGGGATTTTGAGGAGAATGTTCAAAATCTATTACCATCCAATCAAAGCCAACATGCGCCAGCAAACGGGCATTGATAAGACCCGGCAAATTATGCCACAGACCAATTGCAGGCTCGCCATTTTTTAACTTTGCTTTGACGAAATTGGAGCGCATTTCTCCCCCTTATATTTTTTCAATCAGGTTTTTATAATATCTTTGCCGGTGCTTCTAGCGCGTGACTTCACCAGAATATCCTGAGCTTCATCATCGCTATTACCATCACCTAGCAAACGTCGCTTGAGCCAGAATATAACAATAAAGATTGGTGGAGCAAGCAACATCCATAACAAAAATCCGGTAGTATGGTTCAAAGACATAAATTGTAGGAAACTACTAGATAAATCCGGCGGCAAAGGCGGGTTAGTCTGACCAAAAGGTCCGAAAATTCCGGTGCGCCAATAATACCATGCCCACCAAACCCATGCACTAAAAAACAGCAATCCGCCCAGCAAATAGACACACACCATGAAAAGTCGCGCTATCGGGAAAGGAGCTTTTCTCAATCCGGTTATAACTGTATAATCCAAATCAACGCGCCCTACCAACTTTTGCTGCCGCCCTTCCACCCAATCGAAAGCAAGAGACAGTAACACCAACGCCACCAGCAAACTAAATCCGGCTCGCCAAATGCTGCTATCACGTAAAGCATCCAACCGTGCGGTATTAAAGCTAAAGGAACGACCCTGAATAGCGTAAAAAAGATAGGGTAAAGCAGTGGCTACCAGAGCCGCGCCAAATGCAAGCCAAAGTAGCAAACTACGCCTGTAGAAAAGATAAACCAGCGGTATTAGCGCCAGTACCAGTGAAAGTATGCCCCTTTGTAAACGTGCCTGTGCATACCATTCCTCTCGTGCTTGACCCATATCGTTGCGGGTATAGCGCAAAACCGGGTCAATTACGCCTTCAATATCATCATATAGTCCGAGCCGATAATCCTGAGATGCTACCTTCACGCTCTTTTCAGCATCAACCGCTAACGGCTCATTTACCGCAATCGGCAGGGGCAAGCCTAATCTAGCGCGATACGCTCGGCTCAGATTCTGACGTTGGTCCACTAACGCGAGCAATTTCTCTGACATATCTACAGGCGGAATAGACAGCAGCCCGCTCAGGATACGCCCAATGTTTTGTCGGGGCATCTCGATACCAAGCAGCGCAGCGATAGTGGAGGTTACATCTTCCTGTTTGCCCCAAATCCAATCACCGGGTTGAACTGCCTGACCAACCATTAAAAGCGGTATTGCCCAGCGATCTCCGGCTTTAATAAGCGTATCCCAATCGCCCGTAATAAGTACAGTAGTGCGGCTAAGGTCAATTTGGTCATCGCTAGTAAGGCGGGTAAGGGCGGTATTTAAACTTTCGCGTGCTTGTAAAAAACCTGAAGAATTTGAGCTAAAAGTATTGGCGGCATAACCCATCGCGCTCAATTGCACCAGCGTAAAATTTGCCGATTTCTTTTTGAGAAAATTCAAAACCGCATCGGCTACATCATTTGAGGGTTGTTCAATCGGAAAAACTGCTTGATAACCCCATTCTGGCTTGAGCGCACTTTGCCACTGCGGGGAACCGAAAAAGGCAGTGGTATTGCGGCTACGCAAGGCGGCAGCAAAAAGATTATCCACCTGTTCAAGTTGATATGCCGGAGAAGGTGAAGTTGTGGTCGGAGAGGGATAATCCAGATTGTAACCCCCCGTTATTTCAGGAGATGCTCCTGTTAGTAAAGTTACCAGACCCGGTGTTACAGCCGGAACAGAACCGGAGAAAAGACGCGCCCCGGCGCTAATAGTAGAGCCATTTACACCATCTTTTAGCCGTTTTAGCGCGGGTAAGCCTCTGAAATCATCATCCCCCAAACCGTTGACCACAATCAGCACAACTCTACCGCTCTGAGGTTTGGTTGTTCCAGCCAGGCGAGAATCAGGACCAACATCGGTTCCGGTAAGAGAATGCGGGGCAGTTACCTGTATATCCAAAGGCAAATAGCTTTCAAGGGATGAACGCAGTATGGTAGGGGAATAATACGCGCCAGCCAGCAATATGCCTACCACAGCAAGGTAAATAATTAAAGCTCGCGTTTTGAGGAATCGGCATCGCATATGTCATTTACCTCAACTACTTACAACTATATAAGCCGGGGAATTTTAATCTGCTACAGCGCCACTGCGATAATACCAAGTCGTGTCGCGTTGGTGACGCATAGAAACGCTTTCGACCATACCAAGTGAAATAAACATTGTCCACATTGCACTATTACCATTACTAATCAGCGGCAATGGAATACCTGTCACCGGGAATAGTCCCAAGTTCATACCTACATTAATAAATACCTGAAAAAAGAGCATAGTAAACACACCTATGCAAATCATGCGCCCGTAACTATCATTACTTTTCTGAGCAATATGCAAAATTCTTGTCAGAATCAGTGCCAGTAATACCAGCAAAGCGATTGAACCCACAAAGCCAAATTCCTCAGCTATCACCGAAAAGATAAAGTCAGTGTGCCTAATACTCAGATAATTCATAGTATTCTGAACTCCACTGGCATACCCTTGTCCCAACACACCGCCACCTACCACCGCTTTATTAGATACTTCGAGGTTTCGGCGTTGGCTTGGGTCGAAATAATTCGGATCCCAGAAACTATGAAAACGTTCATACTGATAATCGGAGAAGATTTGAACTTTCCCATTGGTAAGGTCAGGGGCAAACCAGATAAGTAAAATAATAGGAATAGCTATAAAAATTAGCCCGAATAGATGTACCAGATTAGCGCCACCCGCCCACGCCATTCCAAACCAAATAGCGATTAGAACCATTGTAGTGCCAAGGTCAGGCTG
Organism: Candidatus Chlorohelix sp.; assembly: GCF_037138995.1. Classification (NCBI taxonomy): domain Bacteria; kingdom Bacillati; phylum Chloroflexota; class Chloroflexia; order Candidatus Chloroheliales; family Candidatus Chloroheliaceae; genus Candidatus Chlorohelix; species Candidatus Chlorohelix sp. The sequence continues at coordinate 110,982 of NZ_JBAXHI010000005.1, forward strand.
GAGAAATACCAAAATCACGGCGGGCGCAGTCACCAACATGGAGGTAGCAAAAACTGGAAAGCGTTGAATACGATGCTCGTTAGTGGCATAGAAACGCGCCAACACAATCACAATAAGCAATTTAGCAGGTTCTGAAGGTTGTATATCGGTAAAACCTAAATCAATCCAACGAGTAGAACCGGAAGTGGTCTGTCCTATTATACGTACTAAAAACAGCAACCCCACGCAAAGTACATATATCAGAAAGGTAACATACTCAAAAAAATGATAATCCAACCTAGCCATCAAAAATAGCAAAATTACACCTAGACCAACACCAACAGTTAATTGCTTGATGTGCATATTCAAGGGGCTAAGGGCTGGGTCGGTGTGAGTGGCGCTATACACCATCAATACACCGAAAAAGGCTGTGATTACTACACCGATGAATAGGGGAATATCAAAAAAACGCCAAATAGATTTATCCATGCAATACCTGATTTACATAATACAAAATACTTCTCAAAACTTAGTATAGCAGATTGAAAACAGATTGCAATATAATAAGGGATATATCAACTCAAACCCTGTGATAAGCAACACTCCAAAAAAGTGAATAATAGCATAGAGAAAAACGGCTTTATATAGGTTAATAGAGATGTAAGCATTAATGCTTGCAAAAATCTTCAAAAATCCTCTCACTAGAATCTTCTCAATACTCCTCAAAGAACGCTGTAGAGCAGACAGCGTTCTTTCATTTCATAATACTTTGCGTTTTGGTAAATTGCCAAATATAATAGTAAGCATGCAACAGCACTTTATAAACCCTGCCAGCGTCTTGGAGGGACGTAAATTATCAAGCAAATCAGGGCGAATATATGCCCTGAAAAAAGCCATCCCTCTATTTTGGGCTGCTCGCAATACGCTGGGCGTGCTAATGCTGATACCCCTTTACCTGTGGATGCGCTTGCCTAATCTGATGGCGCTTCCGGTTTTCTACGATGAAACAATCTACCTATCTTATGCCCGTGAATATATTCTCGACCCGCAGCGAAATCTGCTGATTTCTGCCGAACGCGATGGCAAACCGCCTCTGTTTGTCTGGGCTTTAAGCTGGGTTTGGAACTGGTTTGACGACCCCTTGACCGGAGCAAGAATGCTATCGGTAATAGGGGGTGGCGTAACTTGCATCTTTATATATCTAATAGGAAAAAGGGTTTTGTCTCCGGTGGCAGGATTTATAGCTACCCTGTTTTACATCCTATGCCCCCTCATGGTATTGCATAACCGATTGGCAGTACATAGCAGTTGGGAGTCGGCAGCAGGGATGGCGGCACTATACTTCGCATGCTCCATCGCAATGCAACCCCGCGCTCTTTACGCTTTGGGATTGGGAGCGGCTCTAGGATTGGGAATGTTTGTAAAACAAACGGCATTGTTTGCGATTGGTCTTGCTCCCCTTGTAGCTTTTATTTTGCATCGCCGACCGGATATATGGGAGCGGTTAAAAAATCCTCAGCTAAGCTTTCTGAGAAAGTTTTCGCTATGGTGGTACCGAATGCGGGTGCGACATCTCCCACAGATAGCCCTCAATTCTGCTATGCAAGCATCTCAACTAATTAATGAAAGAAAAAGCGCGAACTTCTTAAAGGTTGCACGTCTTTACAAAATACGCCTTTTTAAAATGCGGTCGCAAAATTTACGCGGTTTCCTGTATATGGCTTTGATTGGATTTCTAGGAATTGCCATAGCAGGGGCAGCTTATTTACCGCTGCAAACCAGCAAAGATGCCGCCTACTTGAGCAGCACCGATACTAGCTATGCGCTTACGTTTAAAGAGGTTTTAGCCTTCCCTTTGGATTTATGGCATTCAAATTTTAGCCAAACTTGGGAATGGTGGCTAATCTACTACAATATACCGTTATTAGTGCTGGCGCTGGCTGCTTTTGGTTATGCGATTGTACGTCCACGCTGGGGGCATGCTGAACTGGTTTTGATTTGCTGGGCGATTCTTCCTATTATTGCACAAATGATTCTGGCAAGGCAACACTGGTTTTCCCGCTATATAACGCCGTTTGGTCCACCTATGCTTCTATTGGCAGCCTTCGCAATTTATCGGCTGGGGCGATATTTGATTAGGGTAAGCCGCGAAAGAATGGGTTGGTCTGGAGCGGTTGGAGTAGCCTTCGGGATATGTTTGGTTCTAATAACTATCGCACCTTGGGTCAAGCTGGACGACCAAATTATTAATCGCCCGGCTGAGGCACAATTAGCCACTCGTGACCGCTGGCAATACATTGAAGGCTGGCCCAGTGGTTACGGACTAGAAGAATCACTAAATACCCTGCGTGATTTAGCTGCCACCGCCCCGATTTTGATATACATAGATCAGGATAACGTAACCCCTGAAATTTATTATATGACCAAATTAAGCCAACTTAAAGGCTGGGTTTTCTTTGGACGTACTACTGAGGTGAACTGGCTAACTCGCAATTTCAGAGGCGAGCGCAATACTTACTACATTACCACTGTCCAACCCGATGAGATGTTGCGCCCTTATCTTAAACTTGTAAAATCCTTTCCCAAGCCGGGCGGACAATCAAGTATAACTATTTATCACTTTGTCGAACCTGAAAACAAGCCTGAAATTCCATACCAATAACAATTTATGAAAATTGCCGCTATTTCCGATATTCACGCTAACTTGCATGCGCTGGATGCAGTTCTTGAAGATATTTCCATTCAGAACTGTGACAGGTTGATAGTTGCAGGAGATTTCATAGATTGTGGCCCTTTTCCGGCTGAAACAATCCGTAGGTTACGCGCCCTCAATCCTGTAATAATCAGGGGCAATCATGAGGGCTATATATTGGACAATATTTTCAGCGATAAATACGAACACCCTCCCTTTCGCGCCCTCTATGCACCGGGTAAATGGGCGGCAGCGTGTCTTAATACTGAGGAAAAAAATTGGTTAGCCGAACTCCCCACTCGCGTAGAATTAAATTACGGGGAATCCCTAAATGTGCTGGTGGTGCATGGCTCACCGCGCCGGGACAACGAACCAATATATCCGAATATACCGGATGAACTGCTTGAAGAAATGTTTGAAGGCGAAAAGCAACTTCGCCGATTAGTTATAGCAGGTCATACACATCGTCCTACTCTCATACGTTGGCGGGACATGACTATAGTTAATTGCGGGTCGGTTGGCTACCCGATTGATGGCGATACCCGCTCATGCTACGCCATAGCAGAGTGGAATGGGGAGGATTGGGAGGTACAACATAGGAGAGTTGCATATAACCGAAGCGCAGCCCTGAAAGCAATCAAAAAAAATACCAGCCTACATGAGGCTGGTCCAATCATGCGGTTCATCCAATATCTGGTGGAGACTGGCACAACCGCTGGGATGAGCGAATTTGTAAATCGGTATATCAAATCAGGTAATCACCCTACACCACCTGACGATATGGAACACCTCGAACTGGCAGTCATCGACTATCTAGGGCAATTTTATGGCAATTCTTAGAACTCGATGCGCCGTCTGGTATCCTCTAAAGCATCCGCGCCTTTGCTGGCATACAAGCGCAACACCATCACCACAAACACAGTGAGCGCAATTAGTATAATTACCCCTGCTACAGTAAATATCCAGATTGTGGCACTCTCAATTAACAAGATTAGAGTTGCCAACATTGTGAAAATTCCGGCATCGGCGGCAATTAGCCAAGTCAACCCAACACGAAATAAACGTGGGTTAATCATTCCAAAGCTGAAGGAAAGCGCGGCAAAAATAATGCCTAGACCACCTACCCACGCGCCAATCACAGTAATGCTGCTTATTGAACTTACAGCGGTAGGATCAGTCACAAAAGCAGTGTCAAGTACGATCATAAAATTATATCTCCTCGTATCAGGCTTACTTAACCGGATTCTATCTAAGGGATTGTAGCATGTGGAACTACAAGCAGAATATAGCCTAGACTACAATTATAATTCTCACTATTTGTAAATATTTGGTGAAAAATTAAAACAAATATTCATTGACAAACTTGCTACCCAATTGTAGCATGTTAATAATATTTTGGGAGTAACTTGAGATTTTCACCATTTAGCGCTTTAGGATAATGGATGTTTACAAAAATTGAGCAAGCCTACTGGCAGGGAAGCCAGTTTGCCTCCCCGAAACAACCCACTGTTGAGGTTTCGGATAGTTGGCTCAATAGTGAAGGGCAGCAACGCGCCCGTTACAAATTTGCTCGCGAATTAATGCGAGATAATGATGTCCTTGAAATAGGGTGCGGGAGTGGGCATAGTAGTGTCATGCTTCTTAAAAGTGGCGCCCGCAGCGTGACCAGTGTGGATAACTCCCCTGACGCAATCGAAAGCGCCCGTCAGCATTATGCCGCTTCCAACCTACATTACCAGTTAGCCGATTTCCAGAAATTGCCTTTCTCCAAAGCTAGTTTTGATGTTATCGTGGCTTTCGATATTATCGAGCAAGTAACCGACCCGGAGAGGCTTCTCAAAGAATTTCACCGCGTTTTACGCAGAGATGGCACTTTGATAATCTCCAGCCACAACCGACAATGTTTTTCAGATGGATATGCCCATAGACTGTACTTGAGACGAGGGTTTACTCCCCCTGAGTTGATAGAAATACTCTCTCGCCATTTCAAACCACCCTACCAGATTTATGGTCAGTTTGAAATAGAGCAACTTACTAATAGTGGCGGGTCTTTTCATATTCCAACCATAACTGAAGGTTTAAATATCGGAGATGTGAACTGTTCAAGAAAACCATTCCGACAAGGTCACGCATACCTCAGCGAGGATGATTTCGTTTTCAGTGAGCAGACTTTGGAAGAAGCGCCAATCTTGCTGGCTTTGTGCCATAAGTAAAACCAAATAGGATTTGTAACTTGTATTGCTAAAAAGTCATAAAACCTACAACTATAAGGGTCGCAAGGGAGGGGAGGTTCCCTTGAACTTATCTCCCCTTCCTTCTCTATGATTTGCACTCTAAAAACGTTTCTTGTAACTGTCCTGAAATTGCTACATGCCACGCCTTTTCCACAGCTTCAATAGACTGCTCAGGAATTTAGGTTTCGCTTACGCCACCAGAACTTGCGTATTTCATCGGCGAAAAATATCACCGGAGTCCACGCAAATACAAACAGCCAATCAATTATATCTAGTGGAGCGGTATTGAATAGACCCTGCATAAATGGTAAATATACCAACGAAATCAGCAAAACAAGCTCAACCCCTATTCCTATAAGCACCAGTCGGTTCTTGAAAAAACCAATTTTGAAAACAGAGTTGCGTTCGGTGCGGCACACAAAAACCGCGCCTACCTGTGTAGCTACAACCCCCGCCAGAGTCATAGTAGTAGCGAGTCGGTATATTTCGGTTCCTTCGGCTGCCAGCGGAACACCGGGCCAGCCAAACCTCCAGTTCAAAAAGAAATATGCCGACATTGAGGCTATAGATTCGATTAGCCCGTACCACAATAGCGCCCGTGCCAATAACCTTGGATTGAGCAATGGCTCTTTCTGAGAGCGGGGCGGCAATTCCATAACCCCTGTTTCGGGCGGTTCTGTACCTAGACCGATTGCCGGAACCATATCAGTACCGAGGTCAATCGCCAGCACTTGCATTACAGTTAGCGGCAACGGTATAGCCCCTCTCGAAAAAAGCATGGCTACAAAAGGAACTGCTTCCGCCATATTGCTATTAAACACATACATTGCAAATTTGCGGATATTGCTGTAAATGGCACGACCCTCTTCCACCGCATTTACAATCGAGGCAAAATTGTCGTCCGTCAGCACCATATCAGCGGCTTCTTTTGCCACATCTGTGCCGGCTTGACCCATCGCCACCCCGATATGGGCTTTTTTAAGTGCGGGCGCATCATTTACGCCATCGCCTGTAACCGCTACGATATGACCCAATTCCTGAAAAGCAGTAACAATCTTGAGTTTGTGTTCAGGTGTAACACGGGCAAAAATTACCTGCTCATCCTTTAAAATAGCTTTCAGGGCGTCATCGCTCATTCTATCTAGCAGCAAGCCGGTAATTATTTTGAAATCATCACCCGTAATTATACCGAGTTGCTTCGCAATACTGGCGGCAGTCAATTCGTAATCCCCGGTTATCATTACAACCCGAATACCGGCTTTATGGCAGCGTGCAATTGCCTCACCGACTCCCGCTCTTGGTTGGTCGCGCATTGCCACCAGACCGAGAAAAATTAAGTCGCGTTCCACAAGCTCAGGGGTAAAATCCACCGCACTATCAGGCAAAATGCGATATGCCAGCGCTAGTACCCTCAAGCCTTCTCGCGCCAGACTATCGTTTACCTGCATCACCTCAAGGCGTTGGCTCTCGCTTATTGCCGATATTTTTTCTTCCTGCTGGATAAAGTTGCATAGCTCTAGTACCTCGCGGGGAGCGCCTTTAACATAAGCCACCTGCGCCCCACCCTGCCGATTAATGGTACTCATACGCTTGCGGTACGAGTCAAAGGGTAACTCGCGAATACGTGGGTTCTCGGTAGCTTCGGCTTTCAAATCAATCCAACCCTTCAACGCTGCTACTTCCAGCGAAGCTTCGGTGGGGTCGCCCAATTCGCGCCATTTCTGTGAGCCATCATCAGGGGGTAGTAACCGCGCATCATTGCATAAGCTGGCAATCTTCAAACCAAGATGAAGGTCTCCGGTCACTGGAGTATTTACTTTTTGACCATTCTCAACAATATGTCCTTGCGGGGCATAGCCTGTTCCGGTAAACTCATACATGTGTCCCGGCAACCACAGATGTGTAACCGTCATCTCGTTCTGAGTCAGCGTTCCGGTTTTATCGGTGCAGATTACAGTGGTACAGCCAAGCGTTTCCACTGCCGAAAGCCTTTTGACCAGCGCCTTGCGTTTTGCCATACGCTGAACACCCAACGCCAACGCCAACGTAACGGTTGGCAACATTCCTTCCGGCACAAACGCTACAATCATGCCCATCGCAAAGATAAAACTGGTGGCAAGGTCAACTTTAGCTAGAAATATTGCCAGTACAAAAAAGAGAGAGCCAATCCCGGTGGCAAGCATTGTAACAATTTTGGTGACGCGACCTAGTTCGCGCTGGAGCGGGCTTAGCTCATCGGTTACATTTAGTGTGAGATGGGCGATTTTGCCAAATTCAGTTTGCATACCTGTTGCAGTTACAACAGCGGTAGCTCTACCGGAAGCCACACCCGTTCCGGCGAAAATTAGATTCGCAATATCTGCGACTCCTAATTCGGTGTGCAAAGATGCTTCTCTGGTTTTACGAACCTGACGCGACTCACCCGTCAAGGTGGATTGGTCAACCCGAAGGTCAGACTCAGCAATGATACGGGCATCGGCGGAGATATTATCGCCCTCCTCCAGCAAAATCAGGTCGCCCGGAACCAGTTCCTCCGCTAGAATCTTGCTCTCGCTACCCTCTCGAAGCACTCTGGCATAATTGGGCAACATCCGTTTGAGCGCTTCGGTAGCTTTCTCCGCCTTGTATTCCTGCCAAAAACTAAAAACCCCGTTAATCAGGTTGACCGTCCAGATGGCGATTCCAAGTTGAGGGGCATTTGCCAAAAAGCCGACAATACCGCCTGCCCATAGCAAAAGCGCCATTAGGTGGGTAAAATTTGCCAGAAATTTCAAGATAAGGGGAGTTTTATGTCCTTCGCTGAGCGTGTTGCGCCCGAATTTCTCCAGTCGAACTTGCGCTTCAGCCTGTGTTAAGCCCTGCGGTGACGTATTAAAAGCCTTGTAAACCTCGTCAACAGGAAGGAGGGATAACTGAGAACCATCCTTCCTGCTTTCAACAAGAAGCTGCATATAAATCACTTCTCGCCTTTCCAAGTCTTTGGCAATTATTAGCGACAGCCAACGCCCCTGAAAATTCTATAGATTGGCGATTTCAAATGGCTCAATCTGGTCTGCTGCTTCAAAACCAAAAACTTTTGCATAGAAATAAAACTCAGCCTCCAGCGTGCGCTTGATATTCTCAGCCCGCCTGAAACCATGTTGCTCACCCTCAAACGGGATGTAAGCAACCGGAATGCCTTTTTGCTTGACTGCCTCATACATCGTCTCAGCCTGATTTGGTGGCACTACTTTATCTTCAAGTCCCTGAAACAGAATTATTGGGCAACGCAACCCTTCGGTGTGGTATATCGGAGAGCGGGCGTGATACAAATCCAATCGCTCTGGGTATGCGCCGATGAGATTATCCAGATAGCGCGATTCAAATTTATGCGTGTCACGAGCAAGTGCCTCTAAATCGCTGACTCCATAGTAGCTTGCCCCCGCTTTGAAAGTATTTCGGAAGGTTAGGGCGCAAAGTGTGGTATAACCTCCCGCGCTACCGCCCTGAATAGCCAGCCGATTTTCATCAACCAACCCCTGTTGTGCCAGATGCAATGCCCCATTTACGCAATCATCCACATCCACAACACCCCAATTGTCGTTGAGCCGCTCGCGGTATTCGCGCCCATAGCCAGTGCTGCCCCCATAGTTCACATCTAGAATCCCAAATCCTCGACTAGTCCAATAGGCAAAGCTAAGCGAAAGCAACGCGGGCGAAGCGGAAGTAGGTCCCCCATGACTCCTCACCACCAAGGGCGGAAGGGCGCCATCAAGGACGCGAAAATCCTTGTTGGCAGGTGGATAATAAAGGGCGTAAGCGTTAAGCCCACCGTTAGTAGGAAATTCAACCGCATACGGGCTGGAAATATAACCGGAATCTACTTCAAGAGTGGAGGCAAGCTTGTGTACCCGCATTTCACCGCTTGAAAGGTTATACTCAACTACTGCCGTCGTTTTGTTTGAGCCGCCCGCAATCATCAAAACCCGGTTGCCGCTTACCTTAAGATTAGCGATATAATTGTAGGGCTGGATAACCCGCGAAAGGATTTTGCTCTGAAGATCGAGAATGCCAAGATTCCAAAAGCCGTTCTGGGTAAAGGCGCAGACTATGTTCCCATCGGGAGTAAAGCCATAGGTTTGTGTACCGAACACCCACATGGGTCGTCCAAATTCGGCTTCCATCGGATATAGCGGCTCAATCTGTGCATCTTTTACCCGATAGAGATTCCACCATCCGGTGCGGTCTGATACAAAATATAACAAGCCATCCGGCGACCAAGTGGGCTGGTAAATGGACTCTCGCAAACCACCCGCCACCAGTTCAGCCTCGCCTAGCGTACCATCCGGCAACACCGATGCTAACCTAAGTTCGCAACCAACCCACGGCATGTTGGGGTGACTCCACTCTAACCATGCCAACTTTGTACCGTCCGGGCTAAGACGCGAACAAGCATAAAAGTCTTTGCCCGATACCAGCACCTCACCGCCATTCTCGCTGCTCAAGCTTAGGCTTAGGCTCACGATGGTGTTGACAGGTTCATGCCCATCCGCTGTATGGTCTTCGCGAACAGTAATCAAGCGGTTGCGGTGTTGGTCATATATATAATCGGCATAGCGCAAAGCAACCGCAGGGGTAAGCACTTCCGGTACGCCCCCTTCAACCTGACGGTACAAACGTTGGTCGGCAAAGTTTGAGAAGTAGATAACTTCATCATTAATCAGAAATGCGCCGCCGCCGTACTCATGTACGCGAGTGCGTATGTTAAAGGGGGCTAGGGTTAAATCAATTCCATTACCCGAAGCATCAGGTCTAACCAATACAACCCGCCCGCCTTCTTTGGGGCGACCCTCCAGCCAGTAAATATCCGTGCCGTCAAATGCAATATCCACCAGATTAACCGCATCAGAAACAATCATATCGGTGCTTATAGGAGATTTCCAACTGCCATAAGGCGCTATCTGAACCACAAGATTCTCCTTCATAAAATAATTTCTATCTTCAAGACTCGATTATCTCAATTTTAACGCCCTACTCGATTTCCTGATGTTGAAGTTATACACTTTATGCGCCATTTCCAGCGCGGGTAATAGTGTATAACCGTAAAAGCCATGTCCTCCACCAAGTTTGACTAGTATTAATATTTTACCACTATTTGTTAGCATTATAAGCATAACGCCGTAATAGCATCAGGGCTGTTACATAGTCAAAAGCTTGACAAAAATCTGAGGCACCCGCCAGAGGGAAGAGGATAAGTTCAAGGGGACACCCCTTGCAACCGCCCTTCTATACAACTGCCTTAGGCATAAGCCATTATATAGTTGGACTATTCTATTTATTTGATTATAATAAGCCAAACAAGTTAAATGATTGCCTTGAAACTGAGTGTGTAAACAACTTTGTTTGGTGGAAATAATAGATATAAACAGCATAGAAGCGTGAGTTACCGGAGGCGTAAAAACAAACGCCTTTGGCAACTTCTTTTAATGCTCTCAATGCCAGCATTATTAGTCATTCTGGGTTTCTACCTGATGCCGTCTCTAGCTTCAGAGTCACGTGACCGTAGTATGCCCAGAGATACACTAGCTAACGATGCGGGTTATTTAGTACGCGGCACACCTATAGCGCCTGATTCTGCCGGGCGGGGTAATTATCCCACTGCCAGTTATTCCTACGAAATTTTTTATAACCCATGGCAACGGCTTGACGGTCCAATTAATTCCGGCAAAGTGCAAAGAGCCTATACATTTGGTAATAACCCCGGACCTGCTTTTCTCGAACAGTACCATTCCGATAACTCCGATAACCAAAATCTCAAGATGGTGCAATATTGGGAAAAGGGTCGGATGCAACTGGAAAATGACAACACCGCTTCGATTGTAATAGCGCCCCTTGCCTACGAATTAATCAGTGGACAGGTGCGTATGGGCGATAAAGAAACGCTGCAACTTGCCGGATGTAAAACTCCTATTTATGGTGAAGTCAGTAGCGATAACCCTGCTCCTACTTATAAATCTCTTTCTAGTATAACCAGCCTGAAGCCCGGAACTAACCGAGCTGAAAAGCAAGTTGGGCTGATAGCAAATGCAACGTTAAATCAGGTTGGGCAGGTTGGAAGCGGCGCCGACGTATCGTTGGGTTTATATAACGTGAAAAACGTTAATTATGTGGAGCAAACCAGTCATAATATCCCCAATGTTTTCTGGGATTTCCTGAACCGCAGCGGCTCTATTTCTCAGAACGGTGTGAATACCACCGAGCGATTGTATAACTGGTCACAACAGTTTGGAATGCCACTCAGCGAACCTTACTGGATAAAAGCTCTTATCAACCAGCGAAATCAAGATATTCTAATTCAGGTCTTTGAAAACCAAATACTAATCTACAATCCCTCCGTCAAGCCGGAACTTAGAGTTGATACTGCTAATATAGGGCAGCATTACTACGAATGGCGCTATGCCGGAAACGAGTTTGTAAGCGATACAACCCAAAACATCAAAGCGCAAGGGGCATCGCCAACTCCCACAGGGGCAAGGCTGTTAATCGGTAACGAAAGCATAATGCGGATTATAAATATTGAAAATGGGCGCATGAGCCGCAACATGCTGATAAACCGGATAAATGGGCAAGTATATGCCGACTTGAAACCTTTTGTAAATATAAGCGGATTCTCAATTGGTCTAGAGGGGCAAAATCAAGCTGCCTATCAAATAAAAGGTGACGATTTTAGCCTGACCGGGTTTAGTATGCCGGTATGGAGTGATACGGAAAAGGAACTGGTATTAAACGGACAATTTTCATTCCTCGGAGCTACTTTAGAACTTAAGTTACACTACCGGGCGTTAGCCGGACAAGATTTTATTGAAAAATGGGTTGAGCTAACATCAAACGATAAACTGAAAGATTACCGGGTGCGCTCTGCCACAATTGAGGATTCGCAGGTTGAAAAAAGCCTAACGTCGGCAATACCAACACCGGAAGAAGAGACCCTGCCCATGCTTGTTCCGGTTGAAAAAACCAGCAGTGTACCCGCGGGCGCAATCCTCACCGACCTGATGGTACACGAATCGGGCGATGGCGGTCTATATTTCTTCTCTGCTAATCCGTTGGGTGGTGAATATGCCACGAAGCAGGGCATCACCATAATGCAAGAGGATAACCAATCGCTTGGAAGTGGTTTTACCAGTGGTAAAGCAGTGTTAGGAGTATATTCCGGGCGGAAAGAATTGGGCTATAAAAAATTTAGCCAATATCTACAAAATTATTACAGTAAAATTGGCGCAAAATGGCAACCGGTATGGTACAGCACTTGGTATCCCTTTACCACCCAGATAAACCAAGATGTTGTGAACACCCAATTTGAGAAAATCAAGGATTTGGGTTTTTACGATGTCTTGCACCTAGATGCAGGTTGGGAGGGCGGTATGCCACTCGAACCCGACCCACAGAAATTTCCGCAAGGACTAAAGCCCCTAGCAGATAAAACCGCCGCGCTAGGTATGGGTTTGGGTATTTGGATTAATCCTTTCTCAAATGGCTACAGCAAATATGTATATTATACTGATTTGTATCGAACCCATCCTGAATGGCGCTTGAAAGGCACAGAGCAACAGATAGAAGGGAAACTATACACCAGCGGAAAATATGGGGTTAATACCGATTACTATGCCTATGTGAGTAATAAGCTCAAAGACCTTGTTAAAAATTACAATGTCAAGGTTATTTATTGGGACGGCGCAGATTGGAATATCCCCGATTCCGAAGTACCTAACCTAACCGAAGACCAACGCCGGATTGAAAGAATCAAGGGCTTAAAGCGTCTCAGCGCGTTGGCTGATGAACTACGAGCCATACGCCCGGAGCTTGTTATTGTGGCGTGGAATAGCACCGTTAATGTGCATTTATTAGGTGCGGTGGAACAGTTGCAGCTTTCAGACAAATGGGACTTACCGCTCGGTAAAAGCGAACTAACGCGCTTGCAACAATTTTATTCTGCCACTTATCACATGCCCTATTATGCAATTTGGGGTGACTGGTACAGTATTAGCTACCGTGAAAATTCCGATAATAATCTAACGAAAGCTCCGCAGGAACTTATATACGCAGAAGCAAGTATGATTGGGGCAGGCGCGTTTAATGCCGGAGCCAGCCTTGACCTTACTAAAGCCCCACAAGATTTACTGGACTATATCAAGAAGCTTTTTACTTGGCGCAAGAGTTTTGAGCCGTATTTCAAAGTGTATCAGCATATTCTTGATTTCCCATCCGACTCTCAAATTTTTGGGGAGGGTCATATCATTAATGGGAAAGGCTTTATTATTCTCAATAATCCCACCACCAAAGAGGTGCAAACCACGCTACCCTTGAGCGCACCTGAGCTTGAGCTTAACCCCAATCATAGTTATCGACTCTTTGACTGGAGTAGCCTGACAGGAGCGCAGGGAAAGGGAGAAGCAAAACCCGGAGAGGGCGTGCCTATCACCATACCGCCACGCAATGTCAAGATTATCGGTATAGAGATAGAAGGTTGGCCCAACTAATCTTGCCAAAATTTCAGAACTTCTGGTCAAATGATTTTTGCGTAATTCTGAAGGCTATAAAAAAGGACGAACTTTCAAGGTTCGTCCCTTTTTGAATTTTTCGCTATGTTAGCTTGCCAGAGCGGCTTTGATAGCGCGTTTAGCAAACACATCCGCCATCGCCCTGCGATATTCCTGTGAACCATGCAAGTCCGAAAGCGCGTCCACATCAGCGGCGCTTCCGCTACAAGCAGCCTCGATGGTGGCAGCGTCAAGTTTCTTTCCGACTAAAGCATTTTCCACTACTGCGCTACGCATTGGAACCGCTGCCAGACCGCTGAAGCCAATCGCGGCGCTGGTGCAAACTCCATTGCCATCCACCCCGATAATTGCTGCCGCCCCAACCACCGAAAAGTGACTGGCTTTGTTGGCAAGCTTCTTGTAGCTTGTCTTCTTACCCGCCGGAGTAGGGAAGCTAATTTCGGTAAGGATTTCGCTCGGTTCAATGCTAGTGGTCAGAATAGATACGAAGAAATCGCTCAAAGCTACTACCCGCTCACTCTTGCTACTCTTGAGAGTAACGCTGGCATCTAGCGCAAGTAGCACTGCCGGAAGGTCGCTAGAAGGGTCGGCGTGTACCGTGCTGCCGCCGATTGTACCCCAGTTCCGCACCTGAACATCGCCGATAGTGCTGGCGGCTTCCGGTAGGATAGGGGCTTTCTGCTTGAGCAGGTCGCTAGTTTCAAGCGAGTAGTAATTGGTCATTGCGCCGAGTTTAATTCGGCCACCCTCTTCCTTAATGTAAGAAAGCTGGCTACGCAAGCCTTTTATGTCAATCAGTACGCCCGGTTGAGCAAGGCGCAAGCGCATAGCCGGAATAAGGCTATGCCCCCCCGCCAAGATTTTGGCATTATCGCCATGTTCGGAGAGAAGCGAAAGAGCCTCATCCAAAGCGGCGGGAGCAAAATAATCGAATGTGCTGGGTATCATCTATTTTCTCTCCTATTTTCCGTGGATTACGCGCCACAGCTTCTCAGGGCGCAACGGCATATCTATATCTTTTACACCGGTATTAATCAAAGCATCCATTAGCGCATTCACCACGCAAGGAGTGCTGGCGATAGTACCAGCTTCTCCTACGCCTTTTACTCCCATCGGATTCACCGGGCTAGGGGTACAAGTGCTACCGAGTTCAAAGTGCGGCAATTCGACAGCGTTAGGTACAGTGTAATCCATCAAAGTACCAGTTACCAACTGACCATCGCTATCATATACTATTTCCTCATACAGAGCTTGCGCGATACCTTGCGCTAGTCCGCCATGCACCTGTCCTTCCACCAACATGGGGTTGATTTGGTTGCCGACATCGTCCACTGCCACATACTTGAGGAATTTTACTTCTCCAGTATCAGCTTCCACTTCTATTGCACAAATGTGTGTACCGAAGGGGAAAGTAAAGTTGCCGGGTTCAAAAAAGCGGGTGGACTCCAGACCCGGCTCAATACCATCGAACGGGTTCACGTAGGCGCGGAATACCACTTCCTGAATCGTCACGCTTTTGCCGCCAGCAGCGCCCTTTACTGTATATTTACCGGCATCGAATACAACATCTTCCTCGCTGGCTTCCAGCATAGAAGCGGCTATTTTGTTAGCTTTTTCTTTAACGGTTTCGATTGCCAACGATAGCGCTGCACCACCAACCGCAGTACCACGACTACCGTAGGTTCCTAAACCATAGGATGTATTGCTTGTGTCACCGTGCTTAACGATAACGTCGTTATAATCCAGCCCGAACTCAGTTGCGACCATCTGGGCAAAGCTTGTTTCCTGCCCTTGACCATGCGGGGATGCGCCGCTGAATACAGTGGCTTTTCCGGTTTTCTCAAAACGCAGGGTAGCAGACTCCCATCCGCCTCCGGTGAACATTCCCTTGCTAGGACCCATTCCACAGACTTCAGAATAGCTGCTCATGCCAATACCAACATAACGACCTTGTGCGCGAGCATCTGCCGCCATTTTCTGCATATTGGCATAATCAAACATTTCCAACGCTTTGTCCAGCGCAATATCATAATCGCCGCTATCATAGGTAAGCCCAACTGGAGTAGCAAAGGGGAATTTATCTTTAGCGATAAAATTTTTGCGGCGGATTTCTGCTTGATCCATACCTATTTCATTCGCCAACAAATTGACGATACGCTCAATGAAATAGGTTGCTTCCGGGCGACCAGCACCTCGATACGCATCCGTTGAAACCTTGTTGGTCAAAACGTTGTAAACCTTGAAATAAGCGGCTGGTATATCGTAAGCGCCGGTTGCCATCAAGCCGGTGAGAGCGGAAATACAGGCAGTTAGCACCTGATAATATGCGCCTATATCTTGATAAGCGGTAATATCAATTCCGAGAATCGTACCGTCTTTATTGGCAGCGATACGCACATAATCAATTTGTCCGCGCCCATGAATCATGGAAGCTAGAGATTCGCTGCGAGTTTCGCTCCATTTTACCGGACGACCTAGTTTGCGAGCGGCATAGGCACAAACCAATTCTTCGGGGTAGTAATTAAGTTTTGCGCCAAAACCTCCGCCCACTTCCGGCGCAACCACACGCACCTGATGTTCGGGAATGCTCAAGGTTAATGCTAAGAAAGTTCTGGTATAGTGCGGAATCTGGGTGCTGGTATAGAGGGTAAGCGCATCCTCGCCTTTTTGCCAGACCGCTACACAACCTCGCCCTTCCATTGGGCTTGGGGCAAGGCGCTGGTTGTTAAAGCGCTGCTCAACGATTACTTCCGCATTGGCAAAAGCCTCTTTAGTCTTGGCAGCATCGCCAAATTCGAGAGTCGCGCCTATATTGTTGGGAATGCCATCATGTACCAGCACGGGTAAGCCCTTCGCCGCTTCTTCAACATCAACTACTGCCGGAAGTTCTTCATATTCCACGTTGATAAGTTCGGAAGCATCACGAGCAGTAGCGCGGTCATCGGCAATTACCACCGCTACTATTTCACCGACATAGCGAACTTTATCACTGGTAATGGCAGAGTGGGGTGGAATTATGCAATTAGCTCCAAACGGCACTGCAACCATCTCCCCCGCTTTACCCTTCAAATCTTCGCCTGTTAACACCGCCAGAACACCGGGGTGCTTTTTAGCGGCAGAGGTATCAATGTTCTTGATACGGGCATGCGCGTAATCGCTACGTAAGAAGTGAGCATAGGACATATTTACAAACTTGAAATCATCGGTATAACTGGCATTACCGGTGATGAGGCGGGGGTCTTCTCGGCGCTTAATGCGTGCGCCGACCATACCGGAAATAGCTCCCATATATATTTATAACCTCCTCGTTATTTTGAAAACAGGTTTTACTACGATGTTACTTTAGGCTTTGGCGGTGGAATTTTTAGCAGCATGCTGCACTGCTTTTACAATATTCTGGTAGCCGGTGCAGCGACACAGGTTACCTTCGATACCCTTGCGGATTTCCTCTTCAGAGGGGTCAGGATTGCGTTGTAAAAGCTGTTCGCTGGATAGAATCATACCCGGTGTGCAATAACCGCATTGCAAGCCGTGTTCTTCCCAGAAACCTTCCTGAAGAGGATGTAGTTTCCCATCTTCAGCCAAACCTTCAATGGTGGTAATTTCCCCACCATCGGCTTGAACCGCAAAGGCAGTACAGCTTTTTATGCTATTACCGTTTAGAAGAACTGTGCATGCGCCACATTGGCTGGTATCGCAGCCGATATGGGTTCCGGTCAATGCTAACTCCTCTCGCAAAAAGTGAACCAACAAAGTGCGTGGTTCAACGTCACGAGTATAAGTAGTCCCGTTTACGGTCAATGTAATAGTCCTCTTCACGAGTTTTACTCCTCTTACTAACTAAGATTGAATACCAGGATTTACTGCTTCTTTATTAAGCGTATCTTGATTGTAAGGTTGCTTTTCGATACTTTTAAAAAAGTTTCCGATTAGCAATTTGGCGAGTGGCGAGAGCATGCGCGTTCCAATATCGGCAAGTTTCCCACCTATATGCACCACCCCTTTGTATTTAACTAAGGTGTAGAGCTTATTGCCTGCGTCAAATTCCTCAAAATCAAAAACAGCCTGCCCATTGAGGTGGCTATGCGTGCCGCCACCTTCTATTGATAAAATGTAGTGGAAAGGTTTTTGAACTTCGGTAAGGCGAAGTATTCCGTTGTAGGTTCCTTTAATAGAAGCAACCCCTATTTTCAAGGTGGCTTCATATTCTTCAGGGGAAATTTGAAGCAGTTTTTCGCAACCGGGCAGAGCTTTCTCCAGAATTTCTCTGTCCATAATCTTGCTCCAAACAAGCTCAGGAGGCGCTTTTAATTTATAATCGCCGTTGATTTCCACCTGATAAAACCCTCTAAAGCATTTGATGGGTTATTTTGTAAAAAACAGAATTAATGATGAACGGCAATCTCCAGACGTGCCAAGATTTCTTCAAATGCTTCTTTAATTTTTTGCTTAAAACCTTCAAAGGCAGCATTAAAGAGGGGATTACCAGCATCCATGTTGAGCCGATAGTTGAGAATAGTTCTAGTGCCTTCAGGATGGCTATCTGTGCCTTCTTCCGGCATAACTTCGTTCGGGTGTTTTAGCTCGAAGGTTCCTTCAACTGTTTTAACCAGCTTATTCTCAACATTAAAATTGCTACTATGATTGTGAATTATATCATTGAATATAAGTTGGGCATCATGCAACCCTTTTAATATTGCAAAGTCCACCATAACTGCGACATCGTATAGGGCTTCGCCAACTTGCTCGAATTTTTCTGCTTGAACCGCATTTTTCCATACTTCCGCGCTAAAAAGTGATTTCCACACTTCTTCGCGGTCAATTTTCATAGGAACGTTACCGTTGATTTCCATAACCGTAGTTCTTTTTGGTATTTAATTACCATGATTAGTATTAATTAAACCACTATTTGCGCCCGTAATCAGGGAAGCGAAAAGCCATTTCGCGGATAAACAACCCGCCATGACCCATCTGTGCAATATCTCGGTTAGTTAACCGTTCTCCGGCACAAAATCGAGCCAGAAACAAATCACCTAGTGTAGTCTCCGAGAACATGCCACAGCTTGCCAGACCAAATATTGCCATTTCATCCCAGTAAGCCAGCCAAAATAGTGTTCCGGGATGGGCGGGCGCTCCTTGACGTTCCATCCGCGCCCCCACTTCTTGCAAAGCGCCAAAGATGGGGTCGAGCGGGTCGGAAGAATGACCACCCACATGTAATACCAGTTCTGCCCCTTGCTGCTTAAATGCCCTGAGTCTTTCCGCTAATTCGGATTGGTGATTTTGCACTTGCTGTACACCCAAGTTTTCTGCCCCAAACCAATCTAATTTGCCTCGGACAGAATCTACAAAGCGTTTTTGCACCGATTCTTTAAGAATTTCCCGGTAAATTACCCCGATTTTTCGTGGCAAGAAGGGTTTTACATCAATAATTGGCGCACCTTCACAAAGTTGTGCCGCTGCTTGCAATTGCACTTTGGGATAAACCAGCGAAGTAACTTTAGCACCCGCTACCTCTCTCCCGACTTCAATTGCCATATGATTGTAAAGGGTAAAAACTGCTACTCCGGGCAGTTCATTCAAGCGTTCCAGTCTATCCAAATCAATACTCAGCAACCCACGTACTTTAGCCAGCAAATTATAGCGGCTTTCACGCGGACCGGATAGTTCGACTCCTATACCTGCCACCATTTGTGCAAGCGCCAAGGCTGCTGCATCTTCGCTGACATCGCCTACTCCCGGTACAATTAGGTGCAGTTCGTAGCCTTTTGGGGCATTAGTTGTCAGACTCATTATTGCTGCTCTGGTTTCAGCATTATCCGATAATATTTGACCCTTGCGGAAAAGATAACCACTACCTTTACCGAAATCAGGAATATTAGCAGCCACAACTTTATTTTGCAGTTCAGGCAAAACAAGTTCAAGAGGGACAGCATCTATAAGCTCAAGCTGCAAAGTAATTACTTCCAATTTCCCGCCTATCTTCGCCGGTAAATTGTCATGCTATTTAAAAAACAGATGGATTCATTTGCTTGATTGGTTCTCTCCGTTAACTACTTGTGGTCAGGATAGTAGCAGATGTATGTCGATTTGTAAAGCTAAATGCGATTAGCAAGCTCTAAAAAGCATCCAATAATGGCAGAAGCTATATAAAATAAAAAGGTCGGGGCGAGAGGATTCGAACCTCCGACTTCTTGCTCCCAAAGCAAGCACTCTACCGGGCTGAGCTACGCCCCGAATATTCGGTTCGCTTAGGATAATGCAACCTGCCACAAAAGTCAAGGTGACTGAAATAATGGGGTGTGGCAAGAATTTTTGTAACCATTCACAGGAGGTGTTTTTCTTGTGGTATCAAGTATAGAACAACCACAACATATTGATTTAATTAGGTTGCACCAAATCTTATTTTTGGTTAGCTATACAACATATGGTATGCTTTTCCCTAAACCATACAACTTTTCCGGACCCCGTGAACGGTTACGGATTTTTGCAAAGGGAAAAGTAGTAGCCTTGCCGATGGTCATTCTACGCCAGGGATGATGAGCAGCAGGTTTGTATAAGGCTTTGCTCACCTTTCGCATTTCAACTGTTCGGGCAGTATCGTTACCAGAATTTAGCACAGCTAAAGAGGTCTTTGGGGCTGGTAACACTGGACCTTCCAAATGCTCTGGCATTGGTGGATTTCCAGTGTGACCGCTTCCTCAAACTCTCGAACCCCTGCCATACGGGAAAAGTAGCTTAAGGCTCTGCTATGTACTACCGCTTCCCCTCCCTCCATTACCCCTTCTTCCACTTCACCCAGCACTAGCATTTTTACTTCTCGCCATTCCCCTTTGGTTAGTTGTACAAAGGCTCCATCCACACTCATTAGTGCCTTGCTTACTCCAGCAGGACTGGCTGGCATTTCTTTTTGTAGCGCGACCACTTGCGCCATTTGCGCTGCCTGGCAAGCCGCTCCACTGACCTCGCTTAACCGTCGTACTGTCGCTTCCCCTACTAAAGTTCCCGTAAAAAAGACTAGTTGTTGCCGTGCTTTTTCAAAGGGCATCCAACTGCCTAAGCGCACCATTCCTTCTTCTATAACTGGGGTGAAAGCGTGGTGGGTCAGCAAGCCTAATTCCTTATCTAGGGGGAAAAACCCCTCACCACAACTAGGGCATGTCCCATAACTCCGATGTAAATGCACCTCTTGGTTATGTTGCATAACTAATTTGCGCTGCTGCTGTCCTCGTGATACTAATTTTGTGCCACACTCTGGGCATAAACTTGCTTCTTGGGATTGTAAGAACTTGGTTGCCTCATTCGCTAGGACCATATCCTGTATTAGTTTCGCTCTGGTTACTGCCCACCGCTCATCCAATACCTTCACCCGCTCAAATGCAGGGGAAATGTGTTTGGACAAAAGCGATTCTGCATTGGTAAGATTTAAGTTCTGAAGCGTAAAGAGAGCCAAATAGGGCTATATAAAGTTGTGCTAGAGTGCGGATTGGGATAGCCAGATATCCTTTTTCTCATTTAACGTTTTGCCATAGCCTTTCGGTGAAGACGTTATCGAGCTTTTTTTTCTAGCTTGGTCGTTCTTATCCCATAATTTAGCGGAGGTTTTGATAAACACCAAAGGCATTGGCGTAAAAGTTCAGGTAATACTTGACATGCGCTATCCAATATTCGCCGCCGTGATTGCCATTCCAAATATGCCACTCAAGGTTAGCATTGCGTGAGATTAATAAATCGCGTAATTCTTCAAAACGAGGTCGCCACTCGGTATCAGAGTTTCCAATATCGAGGAAGATTTTATAATCGGATATATTTTTGGTTTGTACCAACGATACAGGGTCAACACTAGGATAATAATTGGGGTCATTGAAAAAATCTAAAGCCTGCCCCAATGTCCGAAGAGTCGGGCTATGTGCGCCAACAATTCCGAAAACGTCAGGATTATTCAAAGCAATCTGAAGCGAACCATGACCGCCCATTGAGTGTCCGCCGATTGCGCGATTTTGAGGGGTTGCCTGAGTGCGATAGTGGGTATCAACATTCTGTACCACCTCTTGAACCATATAATCACCCCAACGTAGCCCATTATTTTGCTGGTTCATCCAGTAACTCTTTTCCCCAAGCGGTAAAACAATGATAAAAGGGTTTAATTGCCGCGCCTGTATCATGTCATCGGCGACAGGTAGCAAACCGTAGTCCACCCATTCCTGATATGTGCCTGAAAGACCATGTAGCATATAAAGTACAGGGTACCGACGGTTGGGATATTGGAAGTAATCCAGCGGCAGATAAATCCGGTAGCTCATCTGTTTGCTCAAAATTGCACTGTAGAAATACTGATCCCACACCTCACCACGATTATTGCCCCACTCAAATGGAACTGCATAAGAGAGCAGCGTAATATCAGGATTAGCAACCGCAATAGTTGTTATAGCTAATGGGATGTTGCGAAACGCCACCGGGGTACTAATATTTTGAAGACTCGCTTGAGTCGTGTTTTTAGGTATTAATATCTCATCTAGTTGTGACTCGGTTATAGGAGCAGCAACTTTGTCAGAGCAAGAAGCTAAAATCAACAGTGAGATTATTATTAATAGTAATATGCCAATAGTAATAGTCTTTTTCATAAGCAGAAATATCCTGAAAATAATAGTCTAAAATATTATCTTCTAATAGTATTAAAACCCCATATTGTTAAATGTAAGTAAACTGGATGTAAGATTCTCTACTTTATTACAATAGAAGTGCAAATTTCTTATAATTACTCCGACACTTTATAATAACCATCAAATGGGTTCCACACTCGAAATAAAAGTTAAAAGGCAAATTATTGGACTATGTATGCTTAGATAGGATAAACTAAAGGCTCTGAACAACAGACTTTTACAAGATAAGGAGAAATAATAATGGCAATTAGAAAAGCAAGCGCTACATGGGAAGGCAACCTGAAAGATGGCAAAGGCACTTTGAAAGTGGGAAGTGGAGCCTTTGAAGGACCTTTTACCTTCATTTCCCGGTTTGAAAGCAGCGGAGATACAAACCCTGAAGAGCTATTAGGTGCAGCCGAAGCCGGATGTTACTCGATGGCACTGGCGCATGGTCTCAGCCAAGCGGGGCATACTCCCAAAAGCGTTCGCACCGAAGCTAAAGTGAATCTGGCATTGGTGGAGGGCGGTTTCAAGATTACCACTATTGAATTAACAACCGAAGCAGAAGTACCCGGATTGGATAATAGCACTTTCCAAGAATTTGCCGAAAATACGCGCAAAACTTGTATTGTTTCAAGAGCGCTCGCAGGAGTCGAAATTCTGCTGGAAGCCAAGTTGGTAGGATAAATATAATCAGTAACTTACAAAACATGTTTTTTTACAATAACATGTTAAGCTTGTTATGATTATGCTTTTACGAAGTATTAGTGCGCTGACCTGTTACAGCAATTAAGAAAACGTTCCGATTTTTCAAAAAACGGGTGTAATAATTACGCAGTGCCCGTTTTTTGAATATTAAAGTGATATTCTAAAATCGAGGAATTATCCTATGGACGAGGCACAAGTTAATCAAATAAGTACAATGTTAGTTGAAATAACTCCTGACCTGATTGAAGACCTGTACCAATCTATGCTCAATGAACCTTCTATTTACAAGCGGTACACGCCTGTAGAAATACGTTCTTTCTCTATTGAAGGAGTTAACAGTTTCCGAGATGTGTTGATTAGCTCTTTGCAAGTAGGGTTGCCCTTCCTCGTGAACTCAGAATTGGGCTGGTTACAAAAACTGTTGGCAGCTCGCAAAATTGAAGGAGACAGGGTGCATATTTTCCTCGAACTGATTCGAAACAGAATTAAAACCAACCACTATGATTTGGAGGTTACTAATACTATAAGTCAAATACTAGAGGAAATGGAAGCGCAAGTAAAAAAGTAGCTATTTAATCGTAACCGTTCACGGGGCTATTTCTAGGTTCAAGCTTGGACTAAACTAGAAGCAGGCAGACCAAACCATTTAACCCGAAGAGCTTGGGTCACAAATTCAATCAAATCTCGCTCTTGCTGCTTGAGGGTGGCTGCCACCGTCAACATTCGCTCCACAAACCGCAAACCATCTTCACTCTGAGACCCAAAACAAGTCTTTCGCCAAATTACCGCAGGTTGCAAAGCTCTTTCGGCGGCATTATTGGTCGGTTCCACCCCGACCTCTTCGCTAAATACCCACAAACTGGATTCGGCTTTGTTTAGCTCTTTGCACAAACTCTTTACCGCCCTATCAGGGTGCGTTTCTCCTTCTTTTAAGAGTTCTTTGAAGTCAGCACTAATTGACCCCAAGGGTATGAATTCAGAGATACAGTAAAGAAAATTGGAAAAAAGTTGGGCTGCAAATATGATAAGCTAAAAATATGAGCGAAGCCGAAAATGCCAGTTTAAGAGCCCAGTATAGTGAACCAGAAAATTTAGACAAAAAATAGTGCTTGGGTAAGGTGTATACTAAAAGGTATGACAACACCAAGAAAAAAGTATTCACCAGCGTTTAAATCCGAAATCGTACAGGCAGTGCTGGAGGGAAACAAAACTCTCACCCAGATCGCCGCTGAACAGGGCAGCCATCCTAATGTGATTACTAAATGGAAAAGTGCCGCACTCACAAAAATGCCCGATACTTTCGATGAAAAGGCTCAAAAACAACTTAAGACTTTGCTAGAACAACACGAAAAAGAAAAAGAACAACTTTACGCCGAAATAGACCGCCTGACTACTCAACTCAGGTGGTTAGAAAAAAAAAGTGGAACAGGCTTTGCCCAGATCGGTCAGATTGGGACTAATCGAACGCGACAAGTCTGAATTAACGCTATCCCGTCAAAGTGAGTTGTTAGAAATTAGTCGCGCTAGTTTGTATTACCGTCCGACTGAACCTTCAGAGCGAGAAATCAGGCTTAAGCATCGGATTGATGAAATTTACCCTGGTTACCCTTTTTACGGTTATCGGCGGGTTCATCAGCAGTTAATTCGAGAAGGTCATCAGCTCAATCGTAAAACAGTGCAACGTTATATGCGAGAAATGGGGCTCGAAGCCATTTATCCCGGTCATAATCTCTCTAAACGAGAACACCAACACCGAGTTTATCCCTACCTGTTGCGGAATTTGTCCATAACCAGAACAGGGGAGGTATGCGGAACAGACATTACTTATATAAGACTTAAACAGGGTTGGCTCTATAACGAGCGTTGGTACAGGCAAAACCTGAGATTTTGAACAGCGACCAAAGCAGTCATTTCACCAGTCCCCAGTACCCTGAAATGGTGTTGGAAGCAGGTGTCAAAATCAGTATGGACGGGCGTGGCAGTGCTCTCGATAACGTTTTTACCGAAAGGCTGTGGCACTCATTAAAATACGAATGTGTCTATTTAGCCGACTTCGAAAGCCCTAAAGAAGCCCGAGCGGGGATTGCCGAATATTTCAATTTCTACAATCACAAGCGGCTTCATCAGGCTTTGGATTATCGGACACCGGCAGAGGTTTATTTCGTTACTACTACGCCTGTGCTTATATAAAGAACTAATTACAAGACTGCTAATTGTGCTAGTGAAAGTGAGGTTACACTCCTTAGCCATCCCTTTCTTCCTGTCTTGACTTTCTGGGTCACTTCATCGGGTTAAACCTTCAGCCTATAAATCCTGAAATCACTGAGGGGTGGTCAAGCAGTAAAACGAATTGAAAGGGTGCTGCACCCGGCGAACAGTACACTTTATCTAAGCTATACACATGGCAGATACGGTAAAATTCCGGTTCCGAACAATTGCTTAACCTCGCTAGAATAAGGTGCAAATACTTCCGTCACCATTTCCGCCAGCCCTTCACCCAGCATACTTGCAATACCGAAATCTTGCTCGGATAAACCGGTAGCATGAATTATTCGGGTATTAACAGGATGCCGTTCTAACAAACTGCGCTTATAAGGTCTTACAGTGTAGGTGGTAATTGGGGAACTAGCTAGATTTTCAAAAGCGCCCGGCAAATATTGCGCTATGATTGTTTCTACTCTGTCTATATAATTCTTGATTTTTGAAACCTGATTAATTTCTCTTTCTTCTGCTTCCAGATTCTCATATAGTTCAATTTTAAGCCCTTGCCCCGGTAATAATGGAAAACCTTCAAAGCGACCTTCGGGTAAGTCAAGGGTGAAAACCGGAAACTTCTCAGGTATGAAATCTCCTGATTTCTCAGGCTGTAGTTGTAAACGAATTCTCCGCTGGTATTTTTGTGGCTTATCTTGTCGCTGGACAGAGCGTCTCGCCCAACGCTCTCCGCTGATAACCATTTGGCTTGCACGGTAAAGACCTTGAGTGGTTTCAACTATAATCTGGTCATTGGTTTTGTACCATTGTGTAACTGTTTCACTATTTTTTATTTGCGCCCCATAGCGAGCGGCTACCTGAAGATAGGCGGATATAGCCGCATTGGAAAATAGAACGCCACTGTTTGGCTCGAAAATAACACTGAAACTATCATCCAACCTAAATTGCGGGAAGGCGCTGGAAAGTTCGGAAGGTAAAATATAATCCGTTAGAAGGTTGTGCCGCTGAGCAATTTGCAAACTCCCTCGTATTAGAGGGCTGTCAGGTGCGCCGATTACCAGACCACCAGTAATGCGTAACAAGGGTATGCCAGATTCCGCTTCGAGTTGTCGCCAAAGTTGGATAGCATGGTGGGTCATTTTCACACTACCGGGAACCTCGTGATAACTTTCACGAATTATCCGGGTGTCATTACCGGTATCTTTTCTGGAGGCAGGATTTTCCAAAGCAAGCACTTTCAATCCTCGCTTCGCTAACTCGTAAATGGTGGCACTTCCAACAGGGTCTAGCCCTAACACGATTACATCATAAGATTTATTACGCATAATTCAGAATTATCCTCTCAGTTAAACGAGCCTGAAAGTCCCATTGACATGCTTTCCACCGCTTGTAAAGTAGCTTTGTTTGTGCCTAATACTTTCTTTATTACCGGGTCGTTCTTAGCCAGAAAACTTAAATGCCTGAAACCGTGCGAAACCACATTACTTTCTTTAATAACAGTCGGACGTGGTGTGCGTGAATCTGAACCCCTAACTATTCGCAACTCTGTTAGAGGAATCAACTGCGTATCTCCACTGGATAGGTTCAATTCGTCTGAATAAACTAGATAAGTTAAAATAAATTTGCCCGGTTCTTCATGCCTCCAACTGGTAGAATGGATTAGCAGTTTTTCATGGCTGGTAGTTTGGTCAGGAAAATTACGGCTAAAAGCGTCAAACACTAGTTTGTCAGGATTAGATGTACCATCCTGAATTTCCACAAGTTGTTTGATATATAGCAGTTTGTCATCCCCAATCCGGGAAAAGAATATCTCAAGATAAAGTTCCATTTATTTGCCCTTCCTCTAAAGTAAGTATGTAACAGTCGCCGTACATTTATCGAAAACTATCGCTCCAAAAGCGGTTTTCGAAATGCAAATCAAACATATGTATTTTGCTGTAGATGGACGAAAAAACAGGGAAGGCTAACAGTTACAACAGAGGAAAGAAGCGCAGCAGGAGGAGCGACCGATTAAGAGGTTGATAGGCATTTTGGGTATTGGAAAAGATACTTTTGAGCGGGCATCAGAAATCAGAATCATAATGTCTATCGAACCTCCGCGGTGGCACTATGCACATTTCGGAACTGATTATTGAAAATAGCTTCTTGCATAAATAACCCTTTATATTGACCAATATTATATTTCATATCAGCTTACTTATATATAACATAGTTGATAAACTTTGTCAAGAGTTATTGCGGTAGTCATAGGGCATTTGCAAAAACGTAGTTAGGGCAATAGCCGGCGGCTTTCGCCGGAGCGGCTAAATTGGCAGATTAAATATATTTGACATTTTGTATTAACTAAGTTAGGATTATTTCGCTATCTATTTAAATATTTGTGGAGTTATTTGGTACTTGCAAGAAGAAGAACAACAACCAACTTATAAGCCTAATTGCCTGAATAACCTGAACCCACAAGAAGCTGAAGTGCTTACTCAAATATTGTACTCTCTCAGGCAAATTAAATTTGGCTATATCCAGATAACTATTCAAGATGCTAAGGTAGTGCAAATTGACCGCACAGAAAAACAGCGTATCAATTGTAAGTAACCGATTGCTTCAGTCTAGTTAGTATTCTGAACAATAAGGTTGTCGTTTCTGGGGGGAACGCATTTTTGGGGCATCTTGCATACCCCCCGAAACAGCGCACTAATTAAGGCAGAGCAGCGCAATCCAAGAATAAACGAAAAAGCAACCGCAAATTTTCTAGGTTCTCTTACATAACCACATCAAATAGGTGACGATTAACTGTTGCTCTGCATAACGGTCTCTTTCAGATTTCTACCACGAAGGGAGTTCCTATTTCAACCTGTGGGCGTCTGTACATAACCCTAACCGAGGTTTGATCTTGGGTTGGGTTTCCCACATCAAAAGCCGCATAGCCATTTACTCTTGCCAGTTCGAGAAAATCGCTACTCCCAAAGAGAGTTATCAGTTCGTTAGGTGAGCCATCCCCGTAGTTTGCTTTAATACCACCGCTTTCCAGACGAACTTTTCGACTTGTTATTGGTGAGTAATATTCCACATAAACCCTTAGCTTGCGTTTTTCACTTTCGGTAAGCTGATCAAATTGGCGACGATGGATGTTGCTGATAATATTTCCAAAATGATCAATATGCAATACACGACCCTGCAATACCTTTTTCTTACCGACCTGTTCCCACTGGGGCCAGAGATCCTCAAATGATACTACATCCCCCACTTCAAGTAAGGGTCCAACTTTTTCAAAAGGTTCTCCCTTAGACAGGTGTGCCGCTACTGGTGCATAAATATCTCGCCCAAAAAAGGTATTACTTACAAATTGACGGTGAAAAGACTGATTGAGCGGCTCACGTACACTTATGTTCGGGTAAGTATCAATGATGTAGGAGAAAAGCCCATTATCTGGACCTATAAATACCCCCACATCCGGTACTTTCAGACAGATGGTTCGGCGGTCCGTACTTACACCGGGATCGACTACCGCCACATGTATTGAGTTTGGTGGGAAGTGATAATGGGCATTATATAATACAAAGGCACCCTGCAAAACATTTTGAGGTTCTATTTGATGCGAAATATCTACCAGCAAGGAGGCGGGGTTTATAGTGTTAATCACCCCTTTCATCATACCGATATAGCCGTCTTGCTCTCCAAAATCTGTGGTAAGGGTAACAATTGTCATAAAGCCTCGATTCTCTGCTGTGATTAGTGGAGCTGAATTAAAAGCCTCGCCTTGATATTTCTGTAAATATAACTTAGTTTATTTAGATTATCAAATCAATCATTCGTCCCAGCCTTGCTACGCTTATATTTATACTTGACAAATATGATAAAATAACTTATGCCTATATTAGGCAAAAAAAGTGCCTCATTATCATCATAGAATATAGACATAGTGTAACTCTTATCAAGAGAAGTTGAAGGAATAAGGTTCTTCGAAATTCGGCAACCAACGCTTCTAAACAATATGCGCGTATGGTGCCAATTACAACATAATCTGAATGTCAGGTTATCGAAAGATAAGAGAGGTATCTGCCCGGACATGAATTTAATCCGTTTGCAGAAATGAATGTGCTGACCCCCTTATCCTTAGATAAGCGGGGTTTTTATTTGCCTGGTGCTTATTTTCTAAACAGCTTTTAGCATAAAAACGTATTAACTCTAGTCTAGAGTAATACTATGCTCAAAGTTAAAAATTTCAATTTTGCAAAGAAGGAGAAAAAATGTCTAACACCTTTCTCACCTCACCCAAGCTTTTTCTAACAAGCGAAAGCGTTACTGAAGGTCACCCCGATAAGCTTTGCGACCAAATTTCGGATGCCATATTGGAGCAGGACCCGAATGCCCGCGTAGCCTGTGAAACTGCCACTACTACCGGCTTGATACTAGTAGCAGGTGAAATTCCCACTGTTCCTACTCCCAACCATTATTAGTAACAGCCAAAAATTCCCCCCGCTTTTGTATATAAATCTGCTAGTCCTTGAAATAACAAAATCATACTTGATAATCTTAATAAAGTATATTAATATACATTCCAATTGCCCCGTTGAAGGGGACTGAAACTCTGTTGCAATGCAGGTCACATAGTGGGAAGTGCATAGTAATGCAGAGGTAGCACGCTATAATAGATTTTTGCTATTGTTAAGCAGCCTCAGATGTTTGGCAAAATTAAAATTCACCTCTTCCAAGATAGGCACACCCCACACTGGAATAACACGCAGCGCTGATATAGCTCCGCAGAAAACAATGCGCTAAATTGCTCGTCCTCGCGGTATCGCTCCTTGCACACGCTATTCTTTCTTTTTCACTCCATAGACTCTAACTGCTGAATTATTTACGCCCGGCAGTATCTTGTCTGTTTTGTCGCGAGGATGAGTCATTTTTCGACTCAGGCAGATTATTTTTGGCTTTTACCCATTTCATTTTGAAGGTGCGAGTAGCGCCAGATTTTTTTATAGCTGTGTCATCACGTAGTTTAAATGTGCCTACAAGCGTGTTCAATTGTAGTGCAATTTCAGTTAGAGCGTTCGCGCTTGAAAGATAACTCTTACTGCCCTCGCTAATATTGGATATCATATGCGACATTTCCTGCATAGTACCGGCAACCTGTGTGTTGGCAACCCGCTGCTGATCGGTAGCCAGTGAAATGGCGTAGGAAAGCTGACTCGTGTGTTTTGCCACTTCAATAATTTCCTTATTAACGCTTAACGCTTCTTCAACCATTTGACGACCCAACGCCACCACTTTAATGCCATCTTCGGTTGCCATTACGCTGGCAGTAGTAGCTTGCTGAATTTGACCAACTAGTTGTTGGATTTCCACTGCCGCTTGCCGCGAGCGTTGCGATAACTTTCGCACCTGAGAAGCTACTACCGCAAACCGTTCTCCTTCTTCCCCCGCTCCAGCGCTTTCAATAGCTGCATTTAGAGCGAGCAGATGGGTATCATCAGAGAGGGTGCTAATCAGGCTGGTGGCTTCGCGGATTCGCTGTGAAACGGAGTTTAAAGCAATTATACGTTCTGCAATCAGGTTCACACGCTGCGTAATATCTGCCATCTTTTGTGAAAGAGCATTCATAGTGTTATAGCCAATCTCTGCGCTATTTAACGACTCATTCGCGCTTTGGGCTACCTTGCTGGCGCTCTCTGCAATTTGCTGGCTTGTACCGCTTAATTCATTAATGGTTGCTGAAACTTGAGAAACAGCCACCGCTTGCTCTGAAAGGCTACTCGCCTGTCTGGCACTGGCTTCTTCAAGATAATGACTGGTTGTAGAAACGGTATTAGCTTGCAATTGAATCCGAGCAATAACCATTCTCAAACGCGCCAACGCCTTATTAAGGCTTTCGCTTAACCCCACTATTTCTTGAGAGCCTTCTACTAGGAATTTAGGGGTTAAATCGCCCTCGGCAGTAAGCTTCAGCTTAGCATTTAATGCACTCAAAGGACGTGACAATAGACGCGGTATGCTAACTGTCAATAATAATACTGATGCTATGCTTCCTATCAATACAAGCCCAAAAATCCAGAGCATTACTGTTATATTGGCGCGACTTTCTTGTTCTATACTTTCGTATATTTTAGTTAATTCAGCAGTATAATTTTTTAGTTCATCAAAAAGTTGTCTGCGTGTAGTCTGCGAATTGAAAAGCATTTGTCTTGCATCTTCAGGTTTGAGGCTAAGATTCTGCAATTTATTGTAATCTTGTGCTACAACTTGATAGATTTGCAATATTTTTAGAAAACCTGAATTAGTTTTTGAATCGCTAAAAGCAGGCGTTATTTCGCGAAGTAGCTCTTCAATCCGTGTATCCTGTTTCAAAGTAGCCTGTTGCAAGTTGCTATTAAAATTATCAACATAAATCTGATAGAATTCTGCCTGCTCATCCAATAAATATGCTAAATCTTGGGCATAGTTTACCCGTTCCCTACTTTGCGCTTCCATATCTCTGCTAGAAGTAATACGTCCTAACAGATAGAAAGAAGCCAAACCATTCACTGTAACAAGGAAAAGAATGAAGAAAAAGGTAAAATAAATCCTACCACTTAGACTATATAGAGAAAATACTGACAAACGTTTATTCGCCATAGATTGATCCTTGTAGATTGAACTGATAGAAGTTCTTGCATTTGGGAAATAATAACATAATTGTAAAGCCTTACCACATTTGGGAAATAATCTTAGATAGCCAAAATTTATGAGCCGAATCTTACGCCCAAATATTGATTAAACTAGCAATGATTTTTTGCGATGGGTAAAAATTGCATGGATGAGTGTGATATGTTATACTACGTGAGCAAGTGCAACAGGTATAGTAGCTCATATACTACCTTGTAACGCAGGAAACGTCCGGCGTACAGTTAACAAAGAGCAACAAAAAAGCACTGTATTTAACATTAGGGTTGCGTGCCATAACATTTATGATGGCAGGCACAAAAGCCCGTTAATTTTGGTAAATAGATTTGAGGACAAAACTACCGAAAGGGGGTTTTTGAATGTCGCTGCAAAAAGCCGAAAAAGACGGCATCATTGAGAAATATGCCGTTCATAACGGCGATACCGGTTCACCCGAAGTGCAGATAGCTCTATTGACAGAGCGCATTTTACAGCTTACACAGCATCTTAACACGCACAAGCATGATAATCATTCACGGCGTGGTTTGCTGAAATTGGTAGGTCGTCGCCGCCGCTTGCTGGTATATCTAAGCCAGAAAGATATTGAGCGCTACCGAGTTGTTATCGGAAAATTAGGGCTTCGCCGCTAACCGGAAAAGTGTTGAGCAGGAAAAACCAGAAAGACCTGTAAAAATAGCAGGTCTTTTAGTTTTTTCGCTAATGTAATATGACAAGTTCTAACATGGGTAAATTACTCCGTTGCTGAATTGTTCTACCCCAAAATTGAATACATAATAGTAAGCAATTTGACTAACTTCTTACACTAGCCTAAAATATTAGGATATAAGGTAATTTCCCCTCACTTTTAATTTTTATCACTGAAAATTCTAGCCTCTTCATAGGATTCATGCTCACCCATCTTACTTTTATCGGTATTTTCCCTGTTGGTATAGCCAAAATGCCAAGTATCATTCACTCTAGCTTGTAGTACAGCGGATAATCGGAAATTAAATATACATATAAAGGAAGGATTAAACCGTGAATGCTGCACAAACTTATGATGTGATAGTAATCGGAGCAGGACATAATGGTCTAACAAGTGCATGTTATCTGGCAAAAGCTGGTTATAAAGTGCTGGTATTAGAACGACGTGGGTTAGTTGGTGGCGCAGTTATCACCGAAACTGATATTTTCCCCGGTTATCGCCTTGATACCTGTAGCACTTTTCATGTTGTGATAAACGGAACTCCGATTGTGCAAGATCTTAATTTGGAGAAATTCGGACTAGACTATATTGAAGTAGATCCTTGGGCTTTTGCGCCCTTCCCGAACGGAAACCACATTACTTTTTACAGGGATGTGGATAAAACCGCCCAAACTATTGCAAAGTTTTCACCAGAAGATGCCGAAGCTTATCGCCGCTTTATGCAGTTCTGGATGCGCTTTAACGAAACGATGATGGATATTTTTTGCTATCCCCCTTCCCTTTCGACTATGACTATAAGAGCCACTATCAAGGAAACCGAAAAACTGATGCTCGGTATCGGGGACCTTGCCACCAAAGGCTTAACTAATGCGGTTTGGAATAAAACTCTCGCAGCAATTAAAAACTCCTCACCGCGTGCCTTAGTAGGCAGTATTCGTGAAATCATTACTTCATATGGGAAAGTCATAAAGGACAACTTCAAATCGCCGGAGGTGCGGGCAGCGCTTACTTGGTTAGGAGCGCAAAGTGGACCCGGTCCCGATGAACCTATCAGCGGCGAACTCTTTGCAATGCAACAATCGCTATATCATCTTTTGGGCGTGCGAAGACCGCGTGGCGGTAGCGGTATGCTAACCCAAGCTATGGCACGTTGCCTTGAACATTACGGTGGCGAAATCAAGGTAAGCGCTGAGGTATCACAAATCCTGATTGAGAACGGCAAGGTCAAAGGCGTTGAAATAAATGGAGGCGAGAAATTCTTTAGCTCTACTGTCATTTCAAATGCCCATGTCCAAACCACTCTCTTAAAACTTACACCAGAAGAAGCGCTGCAACCCAACTTCCGCCGAAAAGTGGAAAATATTAAGGTGCAAAATGGGTTCGGAATGACCGTAAGATATGCCACCGACAGCCTTCCCAATTACACTGCGCTACCAACCGCAGATGCAAACGGCAAGGTGCAAGCGGGGATACCGCACAACGGGATGCAATTACTTTGCCCTTCCACCGAGCATCTGGAACAGGCGTACCGTGATTCCGAAAAGGGCTTACCCCCAACCAGCCCGGCTGTAATCGCTATGACACCATCGGCTATTGATAATACCCTTGCGCCAGTCGGTAAAAATGTTCTCTATCTCTGGGCGCAAACTCACCCTTACCAGCTTTCCAATGGCGAAAACTGGGACGAAATCAAAAAACGGGAAGCCGATAAATGCCTTCAGGTAGTGGAAGAATATGCGCCGGGCATTAAAGCTAATGTTATAGCTGAATACATCAAGAGTCCGCTGGATATTGAAAGAATTGGTGGAATGTTGCGCGGCAACCTTATGCATGTTGATATGAGCCTTAAACAGATGTTCCATCTACGCCCTTTAGGTGAACTCTCCAATTATCATACCCCGATTAAAGGCTTATACCTAACCGGCGCTAGTACACATCCCGGCGGAGGCGTAAGCGGTGCGGCAGGTTACAATACAGCCGGAGTGGTATTGTCGGATCTAAAGTACAGATAAGGAAGCACATCGGATGAAAAAAGGAGACAAAGGATGCCTGATTTAATTATCAATAATGAGGTATTTGAAGCCGAAGTGGGCGAAACTATAATGGAGGTAGCCCGCCGCAATGGCGCACATATTAGTTTTACTTGCAGCCAGAGGGGGATTTGTACCTTTTGCGAGTGCAAAGTTGAAAAAGGCGCAGAGCTATTAAATCCAATAACCGGCAATGAAAAATCCCGCCTTTCTCCCGAACGCCTAGAAAATGGCTCGCGGATGGCATGTCGGGCAGTGTTTAAGGCTGAGGAAGGAACAGTCAGGGTAACTTCCCGCGTTGAAGAAGTGAAGCAACAATTCATTGGGATTTTCAAAGCCCCTACCATTGAGGGCAAAAATAACCAACTTGGAGCTTTGTTAGGAAGTATCAAGCAAGTTTCAGTGGATTATCTCACAATGTATCCATATGTAGTTAAAGGCTTTAAAGCAGGCAAGGCTGATTGGAATACAGTGAACCCATTCAAAGATTTGAATAATTTGGTGCAAGATAGCAAGCGGGTGTTTCTTCGCCAAATCGGCTTAAACAGGTCGAAACATTCAAAATAAAGGCTGGGTCAACGGTTTGCCAGACAAGGGGCTTACGCCCCTTGTTATCGAATGGTTCTAATAAGGGCGCATTTCGATGAGACCGAATTTAACTAACTTCTCTCTCTTACAACCGCTAGGATAATCTTTGCAATTGTACCGCCATTAGGCTCACTTTCAATCTGTAAACGACCTTTATGTAAACCTGCAATACTTTTTGCCAACGCTAAGCCAAGCCCGGTGCCACCTTCTTCACGAGAACGCGCCTTATCCACACGGTAAAAGCGTTCGCCCAAATGAGCAAGATGCTCTGGTGGAATACCGATTCCGGTATCAACCACTTCCAGCCATGCCCATTTTGCATCCGAACCGGTTCTCAAAGTTATTGCGCCACCTTCAGGGGTATATTTGACTGCATTATCCAGTAAAATTAGGATTGCCTGTTCCAATAGTTGCTTATCCCCGATAACCAGCACGGGCGCAGAAACATTTACCTTCAATTCAAGTCGTTTTTCAGTAGCAAAAGCCTTAACGCGCTTCACAACTCCAGACCCTATTTCACTCAGGTCAACCACATCCTGTTCGAGGTGTTGCTTGCCAGCGTCAAGTCGTGCCAGTTGTAAAAGATTGTTAGCGATATTATTTAGATGTTCTGCCTCAGTCATAATATCCATCACCAATTCAGCATCATCTGGGTCGAGCGTTTCCGAGCCACGTAGTAATAGTTCAGCATCGGCTTTTAGCAGGGTGAGAGGGGTTCGCAACTCATGGGAAGCATCGGCAATAAAAACCTGTTGGCGTGTAAAAGCCTGACGGGTAGGTTGTAAAGCACGACCCGCCAGAAACAAACCGCCCGCAGTCGCTACCAGTAATGTAATAAAGCCAAGTACCAGAAGCAAATCGCGCCATACCTGTAACGCCGATTGCAAATCCTCAACCGTTCTTCCTACTTGCACCACACCTAATACTTTTTGACCGGATATATCGGTTACTACTTTGGCATAGCGATAAATTTGACCAATGCTTTGACCGCCATCAACCGTATCGGTAACTTCGCGTTGCCCGTTCTGCTTCCATTCCGATAATGCTTTCAAAGCAAGTGACGAGCTAAGATATATATCAGGATTACTTAATAATTCGGTTCCGGTTGCGCGGGAGTTAAGGCTTAAAAGAATCCCTGTATTGTCATAACAGGCAAAATAAAATGGCGCTCTAAACCTGCTTTCACCCGGTGGAGGCTCAAGTAGTGGTTTAATAGGGTTATTGGTTGTGGAAACAAGAGGGCAGATTTGTTGGGGTTGGCGTAGCCATTGCTGCTCTAACAGTGCAGTTTGCGCTTTCATCTCAGCTAAAATAGGTTGCAAGAGGTTTTGCTGGGCGGTGAAGTATAACGCCAAGCCGAAGAAAAGCAAGGCAATTGCCAACACGCCACCATACCAAAGGGTCATGCGAATTCTTACCTGTCGAAACAGGTACTTGCCCGCCTGAGAAGATTCAGACTTCGCAGATTTTCCCGATTTATTTTTCCCGAATATTGCGATCAAATTTCACACGCTTGCTTTGATTGCTGCTTACTTATGCTTCAAGTTTATAACCGATACCCCGAATGGTTTTTAGCAAGGGGGGAGAAAAGCCTTTGTCTATTTTGTCGCGCAGGTAATGGATATAGGTATCAACTACATTGGAGAGTGCCTCCATATCATAACGCCATATCTGATCGGTAATTTGGGTACGGGTAAGCACTTGACCGGGATGGCGCATAAGATATTCTAGCAAAGAAAATTCTTTGGCAGTCAGTTCGATATGGCGACCACTTCTGGTTACTTCGTGCCGAATCAAATCCAGCGTGAGGTCACCCACTTTTAGTACCGCATTACTCGTTTCAGGCACTCTATCCCGCCGTCTGAGCAAAGCATTAACCCTTGCCATCAACTCGGAAATTGCAAACGGCTTGGTCAAATAGTCATCTGCACCCGCGTTGAGACCCATTACTCTATCCTCAACCGCGCCCCGCGCCGTAAGCATTAGCAGAATCGAATCGATTCTCTCGCTTCTAATGCGGCGGCAAATCTCCACCCCATCCATACCGGGTAGCATCAGGTCAAGAACAATCAGATCATAGCTACCCGATTCTGCCAGTTCCAGCCCGGAGATACCATCAAAAGCCACATCTACATTGTGACGCTCTTCGGTAAGTACCCGGCGCAACAACCTTGCTATTTTTTGTTCGTCTTCAACTACCAAGATGTGCATAATTCAGCCAGCTTCCTTTTATATCAGTAATCACTTCAAGCTTATTATAGCTATATTAAAGGAACATTGAGGAATTATTGGAAATTTCTCATACAGTTTCAATAAAAACCTAATGCTAATTGATTAAGCTGGTAGTAGTACACAAAGACCGGGAAGTATTAGAAAGGTTAATTACAAATTATGAATACAATGTTAGAACCAATCAGTGAGATTAAAAGCAAGATAATACAAAACCCGCTTGGTAAAATTCGCTGGAGTTGGCAATCTTTACCGCTTGGCGCAATCCTCTTGCTATCGGGTTTTCTTGGTATCTGGAATTGGAGTATTAACGGCTACTCCAACAATTATTATGCTGCCGCCGTTAAAAGTATGATTCAAAGTTGGAGTAATTTTTTCTTCGTATCCTTCGACCCCGGAGGTTTCGTAACGGTTGATAAGCCGCCGGTGGCTTTCTGGGTACAGGCTATTTTTGCAAAGGTTCTGGGCTTCAGCGGGTTCAGTATTCTTTTGCCGGAAGCACTCGCAGGAATAGGTAGCGTCTTCCTACTATATATAATGGTAAAACGGGCATTTGGAACAGCTGCCGGGCTGGTATCGGCGCTGATGCTGACAATTACGCCAATCTTTGTAGTAATGAATAGGCACAATAACCCTGATAGCATTTTGGTATTTACATTAATGCTTTCGGCTTGGGCAATGTTCCGGGCTGCCGATAAAGGGAGTTTCCGCTGGCTGTTGCTGGCAGGCGCACTGGTCGGGGTAGCCTTTAACGTTAAGATGCTAGAAGCCTATGTAGTATTACCAGCTTTCTACGCAATGTACTTTCTACTCGCTCGCACAACTTGGCTAAAAAGAATTATCCACCTTGCAATAGTGAGTGTGGTTATAGCGGTTATATCTTTGTCATGGGCAGTTGCAGTTGACCTAACTCCAACAAGCCAACGCCCATATGTAGATAGCAGTTCGGTTAATAGCGAAATAGATTTGATTCTGAATTACAACGGGCTAAGTCGTATCAGCGGCAACCAAACCAGTGGTGGAAATAACGCTGCTCCGTCTAATAATACTGCGGATGGACAAGCTCAAGAACGACCTGCTTTTGACGGTAATACACCTCCTGCATTACCGGACGCTGGTAATTTTACCCCACCAACTGGATTTGCACCCGGTGGTCAGGATGGTGGCGCACCCGGTGGCGGAGGCGCGGGTTTTGGTGGACAAGCTGGCGCGACTCGGTTATTAACTCCTCAAAATGGGGCAGAGTTTAACTGGTTCTTTCCTTTTGCAATGCTAGGCATGGTTTTTGTGGGGGCTTACTCCTTCTTTGGAATGGCTAAAGGGGAAGAACGCTCTCGTAAATTGCAATCAATATTACTATGGAGCGGTTGGTTGCTGACCTTTGGGGTTTTGTTCAGCTTCTCGAAAGGCGTTTTCCACAACTACTATCTAAATATTATGGCTCCGGCAGAAGCTGCCCTAGCCGGTATTGCAACTGTAATGTTGTGGAAACAGTATCGTAAAGGTGGCTGGATGGCTTACCTACTCCCGCTTGGTATTGCTGCCACCGCTTTCTATCAGGCATATCTTTTAAGCGATTATACCAGTTGGAACTGGTGGCTTAGCCCGGCATTGGTAGCAGTTGGAGTTATCTCCTTGCTAGGCTTGGTACTTGGCAGAGTCCTGAAATCAGAACGATTTGGTAATAGACTGGCGCAAGTTGTAACGTGGGTAAGCATGGCTTGCTTGATGGTTACTCCGACGGTATGGTCTATCAGGGCAGTATTTACCTCTATCACCGGGTCGCTTCCTTCGGCAACTCCAAGCGGTGTTCAGGGTGGCGGCGGTAATAGCACAAGTAGCGGAGCAATCCCGCAAGCATGGCTAACCTTTGTAGGGAACAACCTAAGCGGTCAGCTTATACTTCTGGCGATAGTAGTCGGGGCGCTTTTAGCAGTATTCGGACTGCGCTACCTGTTGAAACAACAGCGTTGGTTCAATCGTCCGGTAATAAGCGGTGTGTTACTGGTTATGCTTTTACTGGGTAGTACCGGATGGTGGATTAATGCAGCGCAGGCACAACCCGCTACAAATAGCGCCTTCTCCTTACAGCAAATTGGTGGCGGTGGTCCCGGTCAGGAGAAGGCAAATAGCGCATTGGTTCAATATCTGGTAGCGAATCAGGGCGATTACAAGTATTTGATGGCAGTACCGGACTCCAATTCAGCTTCAGCCTATATCATCGAAACGGGTAAACCGGTGATGTCGCTAGGCGGGTTTAGTGGTAGCGACAATATTGTAACCAGCGCTACCCAACTGGAGCAAATGATAGCAAACCATACCGTTCGTTACTTCCTGTTGGGAGGCAATAACGGGAGAGGCGGAAATACTCAAGTCACTCAGTACGTACAGCAAAAATGCACCGCTGTAAGTAGTAGCCAATACTCAGGTTCTGGTAGT
Organism: Candidatus Chlorohelix sp.; assembly: GCF_037138995.1. NCBI lineage: Bacteria > Bacillati > Chloroflexota > Chloroflexia > Candidatus Chloroheliales > Candidatus Chloroheliaceae > Candidatus Chlorohelix > Candidatus Chlorohelix sp. Next base: position 150,625 of record NZ_JBAXHI010000005.1, read on the forward strand.
AACACCAGCCAGAGTTCAGGCGGCGGTATAAGTTTTGACGGTATTAAGATAATGGGAGGCAGCGAGCAACTCTATGTTTGCGGCAACTAAAATCGAGCTATAGAAAGTATCAAGGGGCAATTTTCCGACAGGGAGAGTTGCTCCTTGCCTATATAAACAGAGAAAAAACATGAGCATTTTACAAGAAACGAAAATCGAAAATCAGGCTAGGCAAAGAACTGCACGCAATATTACAATATCTTGGCAACAGGTTAGTTTCGGTGGAATCTTGCTTCTTTCCGCACTCCTGAACCTTAGCTTGCTAAAAGCCGATTACTATACCAATGAATATTACTCAGCCGCAGTACGCAGCATGCTACAAAACTGGCATAATTTCTTCTTCAATGCCTACGACCCCGGCGGCTTCATAACCATAGATAAACCTCCGGTTGCCTTATGGCTTCAAACTTCCAGCGCATGGCTATTTGGCTACAATGGGGTGAGCCTAATTTTGCCATCGGCTTTGGCAGCGGTTGGCAGTGTAGCGTTACTTTATCACATGGTTAGCCGCTATTTTGGAACTATCGCCGGATTAGCCTCAGCTTTTATTCTGGCAATTACTCCGGTTTTTGTAGTAATGAGTCGCCACAACAACCCGGAGAGCTTGTTAATATTTTTCATGCTGGTAGGCGCATGGGCATTAAGCCGCGCAACCGCAAAAGGCAGCATAGCATGGCTGTCGCTGTCCACCGCAATGATAGGCGTGGCTTTTAATATCAAGATGCTGGAAGCATTTATAGCGCTACCGGCATTTTATCTGGTATATTTGCTGCTTGCTCCGGTTAAATGGTGGAAACGAATAATCCATCTTGTGCTACCAACCATAATTTTGGCAGCGGTTTCGCTCTCTTGGGCAGTAGTGGTGGATTTAACCCCCACCGACCAGCGTCCGTACATCGGTAGCAGCTCAACTAATTCGGTTTTGAACCTGATTTTTGACTATAACGGGCTGAATCGAATTGAAAGCCAAAATGCAGGAAACGCCGGAAACAGAAACGGCAATCCTCCAGTAGGATTTCCCCAACCGAGCGGCAATCAACCTACTGATGGCGTTAGGGGTAACCCACCCCCAGTAAATAACGGCAACACCAGACCGGGCGGTGGCGGTATGAACGGGGTAATTGCCGGGCAAGCCGGACCGTTCAGAATGTTCGATTCTTCATTGGCAGGAGAGGCGGGTTGGTTGCTACCGCTGGCACTCGTCGGGATAGCGCTTGCCGCAATTCAGTATCGGCGGAGATTTCCAGCCGGACAAATCCGCAGGCAGCGTTATCAGAACTTGCTACTGTGGAGCGGTTGGCTTCTAACCTTCATGGCAGTTTTCAGTATGGCGGGGGGTATCTTCCATAGTTACTATCTGGTTATGCTGTCGCCCGGAATAGCCGCGCTAGGCGGAATTGCGTTAGAAGCGTTATGGTACGCTTACCGCAAGGGTAGTTGGCAAAGATTACTTTTGCCATTGGTATTTTTAGCAACGGCGATATTCCAGTTCAATATTTTGAGTTTGTATTCCGATTGGAATCGCACACTATCGCTGGCAGTATTTGGCATAGAATTAATCTGTGCGGTAGCCTTGCTTGCCTTGACGATATTGGTTCGCCCACTTTCAAACAAATTGGCAAGTATTATTGCAGGGGTTGGGTTTGCAGGGCTTTGCGCTACACCGCTAGTATGGTCTATAAATGCAATTCTGAATAAGTCCTATACTAACGAAACCTTGCCAACTGCCGTACCCACAGGTAGTAATACTTCCAACGGAGGTATTAACCTGTTAAATAATTTGCTGAAAAACTGGAATATGTGGCTAACTATTCTAGTTGTAGCGTTGGTAAGTCTAGTAACTATAATGTTGCTTGTTCGGTTTGCACTCAAGAACGCAAGAATCCTCCAGACTTACGGCAAAGCGCTAACCATCGCCACGCTGATAATAATAGCGAGTCTGGGTATTTCGCTATCATTCGGAGCGTTACCGCCCGCTTCGGCTACTAACGCCGCGCCGATTTCTTCAGGTATGATTGGCAATCCAACAATGGAACTTAAAGCAACCGACCAATTGTTGGCATATCTTGAGGCAAATCGGGGTAATAGCGCCTATTTACTTGTCACTACTTCAAGCCAGAATGCATCAGCGATAATTATAAATACCGGGCAGCCCGTAATGGCGTTGGGCGGTTTTATGGGTAGCGACCAGACCGTAACCGCGCAACAATTCGCGCAAATGGTTAAAAACAATGTGGTTCGGTTTGTGCTGCTCGATAATAGCGGAGGCTTGGGACGGAGCAGCAGCCAATCTGTCACAGGCTGGGTACAACAAAACTGCTCGACAGTAAGTTCACAGGTCTGGTCCGGCAGCACAAGCGTAAATAGTCAGGGGCAGTTATACAAGTGCGCTGCCTGATAGATATTGCCAGAAAACCGGGCGTGTACATCCACGCCCATACTAATTAAAACCCACGTTGGAGGTAGGTCGATGCGGGAGTTCAGCTGTTCCAAGTAATTCAGAACGGCATTTTTTTATTCGCCAAATTCTACTCATAATGAACGCTAACAAAAAATTATATAGCTACACTGGAATATTTTGACTTGCCACGGCTTGTAAAAGGTTTGACATTGGTTCTTAGGAACCTTTCAGTACCAAACAAGCTTCTTTTGGAAAAGAGACTTGGATTTCAGTTCCTACCTCCGGTAGCTTCAGATGGCGGGAATTAAAAATATCCATCTCCAAAGTTTTATCAGCCAATTGCAACCGTACCCGAACCACTGCTCCCAGAAATGACACTTGGTTTATAGAAACCGGGATAGTATTGTGGCTCTCCACCAAATTAGAACCAATTTCAAGGTTTTCAGGACGCACTGCTACGCTGATGTCAACTCCACTGTGATGGTTAAGCGGTTCAGCAGTATATACATGGTGTCCGGCTATTTCCAACTCCCCCTTGTCAGCGTTTATTACTTTCGCGGACAGAATATTTAATGTGCCAACAAACGAAGCCACAAAGCTGGTGGATGGGTAGTTATAGATTTCAAAAGGGGTACCGATTTGCTCAATCCGCCCTTTGCTCATAACTACTATACGGTCAGAAAGTGACAACGCTTCTTCTTGGTCGTGTGTGACATAGATTGTGGTAATACCAAGCCGCTGCTGAATCGCCCGCAACTCATTGCGTAGAGAGATGCGAATCTTGGCATCAAGCGCGGAAAGTGGTTCATCTAACAGTAGTAAGCGTGGCTCGATAGCTAATGCCCGTGCTAAAGCAACTCGCTGCTGCTGTCCACCAGACAGTTGGTGCGGATAGCGTCTGCCTAATGCTGGTAAATCGACAAGGTGTAGCATTTCTTCAACTCGACTACGGATTTTAGTCGCTGGTTTACCGACTACCCGCAGCCCAAATCCGATGTTATCGGCGACGGTCATATTGGGGAAAAGCGCGTAGGATTGGAACACCATACCGATTTGACGACGGTTTGGCGGTTGGTTTGTGATATTCACTCCACCAACCCTAATTTCCCCTTCTGTTGGCTGTTCAAAGCCAGCTATCATTCTAAGAGTTGTTGTTTTGCCGCAACCGCTCGACCCGAGAAATGAAATGAACTCGCCTTTCTCTGCTTGTAAATTAAAATGCTCAACTGCTGCGGTTGCTCCGAAGCTCTTGCGAATGTTTATTAGTTCAAGAAAAGACATAATTGTTATCCTGTATTATAAGCTTCCAAGCGAAAAATGATACTGAGAAGCGTGGCTCAAGCGCAAATTCGTTGTTAACGGGTACCAGCGAGTTGTCCTTGTTCTTGCGAACCGCGACTTAAAAGCTGGATTAGACCGATACAAATCCAAGTCAAACCAAAGCTGATGATTGCGAGCGCTGCTGGTTCATATGCGCGATTTTGACCTATTAACGCTAGATATGGGCCGAAGGTGGGCCAATTGAGCATAGTTGCCATCGTGAACTCGCCTAACACAATAGCAAAGGTTAGAAAAGCGCCGTTCAGCAAGGAAACGCGCAAGTTGGGAAAGATAACACGAAACAATATAGTCAGCCAACTTGCGCCCAAACTTTGCGCCGCCTCAGTGAGCGAGCGCACATCAATAGCGCGTAAACCGGTGTCCACTGCACGGTACATATAAGGGAAAGAAAGTACCACATAGCCCGCAACCAGCAAAGCCGGGGTGGATACCAGTACAATCGGTGGGCGGCTATAGATGCGAATCAGACCGAATACCAGCACAATCGGTGGAATGACAAACGGTAGCAATGTTATGAACTCAATCACCGGGCGTAACTGTGGCAGCTTGAGATGCACCCAGAAAGCCGTAGGCACTATCAATATTAAACTAACAACGATGGTGGCGAGCGCTAGAGCTACCGAATAGACGAATGAATCACGGAATTGTGGGTCGCTCAATACGTAATTGTAGGAGTCGAAGCTGTACTCGCCGCGCCGCTCCCGTAACGAAAATTCAAAGGTGGCGAACAGAGGCAAGAGAAAGTAAATCGCGCCTAGTAAAATCATCATAATGGGCCAGAAACGCTGTTTTTTCATTGAATCCACCTCGCCGTGCGGCGTTGCAACAGCATGCTGATGCCGATTGACACTGCCATAATCACGACCATACCCATTGCCAGCGCATAGCCTAGATTGGGGTTATGCAGCACATCGCCGCGTATTTGCGCCCCGATTTGGATGGGTACCAAGTTCAGCGTACCTCCGGTAAGCGCGAAAGCGGTAGCATATGCGCCGAAAGCGTTGCCGAATAACAATACACCAGCGCCAAGTAACGCCGGACCGAGAATAGGCAAGGCTACATAGCGCCAATACTGAAAGGATGTAGCACCTAGGTTTTCCGCCGCCTCACGCCATTGGCTTTTCAACCCATCAATAGCGGGGGCAATAATTAATACCATTAAAGGGAACTGGAAATACATATAGGTCAGGCTTAAGCCCCAAAAAGTATAGAGACTGAAACCTGTATCGTAGAGATTTACACCCAACATATTCTTGAGCAGCACTGTGATGAAGCCAGTACGTCCTAGTGTGGCGATAAAGGCAAAAGCCAATGGTATGCCGGCAAAGTTTGAGGCTACGCCGGAGAAGGTCATCAATGCGCCCCGTACCCACGATGGTAGCCCACCTCTAATTGAGGCATAAGCCAGCCCAAAACCAAAAATAACGCCGCCAAGGGCTGTAACCGCGCTAACCTGAATGCTCAACCAATAGGAATTGAGGATGAATGGTTGGAACAGATTTCCGATGTTTGCTAGAGTGAAGTTGCCCGTCTCATCTTGAAAGCTTCCGATCAACAAATTGAACGAGGGTAAGATTAGGAAAAGCAAGGCGAAGGTGAGAAATGGCACTACTCCAAGCCATTCCAAGCGCACCTTCCGCTTTCGAGGACGTGCGGCAGGTTGCTTTACATTTTTTTCTAAAACTTTATCTACCATTGAGTTTCCTGATTTTTGTGGTAAAAAGTATCTCCAAGACCTATCAAATAAATAGGTCTTGGAGATGGAGAGCTAAACTACTTTACGTTTGCGCCTACAGTGCTGTCCCAGCTTTTGGTAATCAGGGCAGTAGCTTTGCTGTACTGATCAAGTGTAGGGAACTGAGCGGTGGCGTAGTTGGCAGCCGGTGGTAGCTTGGCTGCTACATCCGCAGGAATGGCATTGCGGCTTGCCAAATCGTTATAGCGGATTGGGTGGCAATAGCCCTTCAGCCAGCCAAGTTGTCCGGCATCGGAGTAGAGATATTCCATCCAAAGTTTGGCAGCGTTAGGGTGTGGGGCATATGCGCTAATGGCTTGCACGTAAACTCCAGCCAACACGCCTTTGGTAGGCACTACAACGGAGATGGGCGGGTTGCCCTTCAGCGAATCCTTAGCAGCCAGGGCATTGTAATCCCAGCCCAGTACGATAGGCGTTTCGCCAGAAGCAAGAGTGGCGCCTTTAGCGATTACCGGCACGAAATTGCCAGCTTTGTTCAAACTTGCGAAGAAGTCAATACCGGCTTGGGCATTATCGAGGGAACCACCCTGAGCTAGAGCCACTGCATACACCCCAGCGATAGCCTGAGCAGCGGTGCGTGGGTCGCCGGACAACGCAACTTTACCCTTGTATTCGGGTTTAAGTAGGTCTGCCCATTCCGCAGGCGCGTTCTTTACGACATCGGTGTTGACAGACATCGCCATCACGCCGTAATAATCACCATACCAATAGCCCTCGGCATCTTTAGCGCTGTCGGGGATAGTAGCCCAAGTGGAAACCTTGTAGGGCTGTATCAGGTTAGCGGCTTTAGCTTGAGGTCCAAACGCTAGACCGACATCTATTACGTCCGGTGCCTGGGGTCCTTTGTTCTGAGTGTTAGCTTTGATTGCCTCGATTTCATCGCCAGAGCTGCCGTCGGGGTTAAGCTCGGTCACTTGCAAGCCATATTTCTGCTTGAAATTGGTGATTAAATCACCGTAACCACACCAATCGTGCGGTAAAGCGATGGTGGTTAGTGAACCTTCTTGCTTGGCAGCCGCAATAAGCTGATCCAAATTTCCAGCAGTGGTGGTGGCAGCTACGGAACTCTTGGCAGCGGTGGTAGCGGCAGCAGGGGTTGCCGGAACGGGAGTTGCGGTATTATCGCCACACGCTGAAAGAACTAGAGTCAAGATAGCGGTAAGAACCAGAGTCATTCTCAAATGACTGGCTTTGCGTTTAAGCACTTGTTTCTCCTCCTGAGTTCAATTTCAAGCAATCAACAAAAATTCTTTGAAGGTCTCCAAGTTTTTGAATCAGAACTCGGAAAACTGGCACAACAAAAATTCCTACTCCGTTAAACAGCCGGAAGACAAAAAACATCTTTGTTTTTGCATCAGGGAAAACTTCAGGTTCCCGAAGCGAATTAACCCGTATCTTTCAAGCCTGAAAAAGCGAGCTATTTTGCAATAAAAATAGGCTTCAAAGAGAGCATACCTGAGTAATAATAACTGGTAGTAGTTAACGTGGAATTAATAGGGTTTTAATAGGTTGTAAAATTCTATACTATTTGCACGTTCTTTAGTCCATGCACATCAATCAGGGTTTCACCCCACTTTAGCAACAACGGAATAGACTGACACAATTTCCAGATGCCTGCTTACAAGTTATTGAGCGCTGTCTTATTCTATTCCGTTGAATTTTGCAGAATTTCTTAAGTGGGTTGGAATACTGATAATAACAGTGGATCACACTGTAACTGGTTTTCTTCCACAGTCAGCTAACCCAAGTCCCAGCATTCCTTCTGTTTCTAGAAAGTGAATCCACACAAATTAATAACTTTGGCTTAATTATTCACCCAATTCATAAAGCTTCACAAAGCACAATTTAAGATTTCGAGGCATTTTTATGCTAAAATTCGTATGATTTTAGCATCGGCGCTATTAGATTTTTCAGTGAGGAGAAGACAAAAATGAGCAAACCTCAAGTTATTCCCGGAGCAGAGCCGTTTTACTCTAATTATTGAAAAATTGTTCTTGTAAGGTTACAATGTTCAGGTAATCACCAAAAAGAGAACGTTTCCCCTAAAAATGTATTCAGAAAGGTAATCAGGCAATGCAGCCATTAGATGATGAACAGGATGCCGATACAGTTGATACTGTACTATTGATGGTACACAAGCGCATTCGCAAGAATGAGGGCTATAAACTAGATAGTGTGGAAGTGTTTAAGGCGCTGGAGCAAAACGGTTACCCACTTACTGAGCGTGAAGTGCTGGATAGCCTGACACAACTCAAGAATTCAAAACTTATTCGCGCCTACGATGATTCTACCGATATAGATTCATCTACGGGTAGGCGCATCCACAAAAAAGTGATGCGCTATTGGCATATAGAAATTACTCCCGAAGGGGCAATGCGTGCCAGTAGTGTTATGAACCGTTACCGCAACGGCTAAAATAGAAGATTCTGATAAATGTCAAAGCAAAGTTCAGGGCAACCTCCGAAGCAACTTAACCAGAAGTCTTCATCCAGTAAAGGTTTTTTTGAAACCAAACGCCAATTAGACAAGCAACCTAAAGCAAACCCTTTTGAGGACAGGTTACTGGTAGGTTGTCTTGGTATGATTGTGGTGTTAGGTCTGATTTTCCTGTTAATGGGGTTTTTGGTTAAATGAAACGCCAGTCTAATTTCAGTTTTTTAAATATGCTGATATTGCTGGGCTTTATAGGGCTGGCGTTGTTAATAATAAGCAGTATGTTGAACCGGAAAGAAAGCGATAAAGTTGCTTTTTTTGGCGGTGAATCTGGTGGACTATTTCAGGCACAAGTAGCCGGAATATCTGCTGATTTGGGCGAGTTAATGCTGCCGGCTTTTTCCCAACGTGATCGCCAACAATATCTCAATGAGGATGAGTATAAGTTGTGGAGCGCCAGCGCATGCTCTGCCACTGCTACTGCCGCTCTACTCAATGGGCTTGGCAAGCCAATACGTACTAGCGATGTACTGGCTATTATGCGTGAAAATAATGCCATCCGTCCTGAAAGTGGTTTGTACGACTATTCCGTGTTCAAGAAGATTGGGGATCGTTTTAACTTACGCACAGATTATCGGGAGGGCGGAGATTTAAACAGCCACTTTAATTCTATTATTACCAATTTGAAAAACGGCATACCCGTAATAATCAACGTTATAGATGCACAATTTTTTCCAAACGGGCATTTTGTTGCGGCATTTCGCTATAATTCCGATGATACTGTGAGCATGGTTAACCCTGACCCTCTTCCGGGTCGTCCGGTAATTCAGAATTGGAATCAGTCTGCTCTGAAAACCTATTTTAGCCGTTCTCCAAGAAGTGCCGCATTTTTTCCTAAACCTTAGCTTCGTTCAAAAACTCCAGCAAAAGCTTGTTAAATTCGTTGGCTTTTTCAAGTTGTGGAATGTGTCCACATTCTTCAAATATATGCAAGCGCGAGTTTTTCAGCATCCCTTTGGCTATTTCGGCACAGCTAATATTAATAATACGATCTTGTCTGCCCCAAACAATCAAGGTAGGCTTCTTATTTTCTGGAACTTGCTCAATTAAGCCGGTAAGACGCATGCTTAAAGAAGGATAGTTCTGGTTTAACGCTTTGAGTGCGTTGATTTGTTCCGGCATTGTCAGCAAACGAACACCTTCTTTTAATTTTGCATCGTCCGGCAAAAACTTTTTATCATGATAAGCTTGAGCAAAGAAGGTTTTAATCAAGCGTGGGCTACCGAGCGCTTTAAGTTGAATTGCCTGAATGGGTTTAAACCAAGGCTTGCCGCTGGCATTCATCAGCCATGTATCGGTGATAAAACCGTCAGTATCCACCAATACAAACTTGCGAATGTATTGCGGATAAAAGATTGCAAAGGCAAGGTTATGTTTACCCCCCATGCTGTGTCCTACCAAATCAAAGTTTTCCAGTTCCATCGCAAGCGCAAAATCTCGTAAGAAGTCGGCAAAGAAGTATAACGAGTAGGCGCGAGTACCCTTATCGGATAAGCCGAATCCAGCCCAATCCAACGCGATGAAACGCAAAGGTTTGGGCGAGTTTTGCGCCAGAGGCAGCAGATTTGCTTGCCAATCTCTAACCGAGCTTAAAAACCCATGCGTGAGAATAACAACGGGCGCATCTGGCGGACCTGCTTCTATATAATGGGTACGAATGCCGGATTGCAGGGTTATATATTTGCTTTCAAGTCTATCGTCTAGTTTTGGAAGTGTAGATTCTATCAAGGTTTAAGCCTCACTTAAAATAATCTTTAGGGTATAAGAATTCCCACTCTTTTAAGAGTAAATTATAACCCATAAATAGGATGGTTACGCAAGAAGTGGATAAAATTAAAGCAGTTTTTTTGTATATATTGGTGTTGGCACTTTTATTCGCGCCTGCCCTATTGTTATAGTTGGATTGGTGGTTTGCTTGGACTGTTTTTCTTTTATTTCAGCATTAATAAAATAGCACGACAGGAATAAGTCGAAGAAGAATCAATAAGGGCAGGAGACCTGAATAATGCGGCTAGATTAACCCTTCGATAAGGTTGATTGTTAGGCGTTGGTTCTCCAAATCAATCTCGCGGATGAAATCCTCAACGGCGGGAATAAGCACAGGATTTGGTGATAAGGGACCCTTTACCTCGTAAACATCGTTGGCAGGATACTCCAATACATTAATCACCTCGCCCACATACTCGCCTTTTTCAGAATAAACTTTCAAGCCGATTAGCTGGAAAAGGTAGTATTCGCCTTCGGGCAGCGGAACTACATCACCGCGTGGTACTGATACAGTGTAGCCACGCAATTCTTCAGCCTGTTCGATTTTGGTTAGTCCTTCAAAGCGAATAACCACTTGTTTTTCATTCTGTACACGCGCCGAAAGAACTTTATAAGCGGTGCGAGGCGCATCCGGCAGCGCCCCGGAAGGTAATAACCACGCTTCCTGTAAGCGTTCAAAACGCTCCGGGAAATCGGTGCGTATGCTGGCTTTTACTGCACCGCGCAAGCCAAAAGTCGCAACGATTTGTGCTATCGTTATAAAATCGGTGCTAAAAAGCTCGATTTCAGGTTTGGCAGGTACAATATTGGTAAGTTTAGGAGAAATTGCTTCTTCAATCTTAGCAGGGCGGTTGCTAGGACGAGAAGCACGTTTTGGGTGAGGCGCACCCTGTTTCGCTTTGGAATGGAAATAGGGGCGCGCCCCTTTTTTTTGTGGCATCAGAACTCCGGTTATTAAGATTAGGACTGGATTTCCAGTGTGGCACGCTTGTTTTCACGAGCAGCCGCTACTGATAGCAAGGTACGCAAAGATTTGGCAATTTTTCCTTGCTTTCCGATTACCTTACCCATATCTTCCGGCGCGACTGAAAGTTTTATAATTATCGAGCGGCTGCTATCAATCTGACGGACATGCACTTCCTGCGGGTTATCCACCAGTGATTGTGCCACATAAAGGATGAGATCTTTCACCAGATATCTCCTTGCCACTAGGGCAAATTTAATTACTTGGAATCTGCGGCTACGTATTCGCCTTTGGGATGCCCTTTGAACTCAACACCATTCCGGCGGAGAATACCAGCGGCGGCTGCGGTGGGCTGTGCGCCAACGCTAATCCAATATTTTGCACGCTCGGCATTTAACTGAACAGTTTCAGTTGCGCCGATAGGGTTATATGTTCCGATTGTTTCGATGAAGCGACCGTTACGAGCAGAAGCACTTTCAGTGACCACCAAGCGGTACACTGGCATCTTCTTACGACCCAACCTCATCAACCTAATTTTTACCACGAGATTCTTTCCTCCGGATAATCTTTATGCCTATACATAAAAAAACCACGCAATCTTGCGAACGTTAATTATACTCGATGGTTTGGCTGAAGTCAATTCCATCTAAATTCGGGGTGTGCCTATCTTGGAAGAGGTGAATTTTAATTTTGCCAAACATCTGAGGCTGCTTAACAATAGCAAAAATCTATTATAGCATGCTACCTCTGCATTACTAGGCACTCCCCACCTTTCCGACAGGGAAAATGCGTTTGAAAATAGCTGCCCCCTCTAATGACCTTACAGTGAACCTGAAATTATTTTAAATTGATACACTTGCTGTATCACGATACGAGAAGTTTGAGCTAAACGCATAATCCCTGCCCTTTCCGACCTTGCAACCGCCCTGTAAAAATAATAGGGGATTCTAATAAATATGATCATTGTGGTAGATTTCACATATAAGTATTACGGATTACGGGCGCAACGGAAACCTAAAGTATCGTTGGTGGAATCGGGACGGTCAATGCGCCATGCAACATGGAGATAACCGGGGCGAGTTGCCCAACCTCCTCCTCGCTTAGAGTGCTGGACTTTCTGCCCATCAATGGGCGCGTTAAACGGGTTTCTAAGCGGCGCGGTTCGGTAGAAATCGGGATTATAGGCATCAGCAATCCACTCCGAAACGTTGCCCAATGTATCATAAAGCCCGTAATAGCTTTTACCTGCCGGGAATTTGCCAACTTCTTTCAACCCTTTTATATGGGTATCGCCATTAGGAAGAAGTTCAACCCAATTTCCGGCATTGGGATTCCACTCGTTGCCCCAAGGGTAGAGATTGCCTACTGGTCCACGTGTGGCTTTTTCCCACTCCGCATCGGTGGGCAAACGCTTTTTATTATCCCAAGCACAATAACTTTGCGCGTCTTCAAAGGAAATATGCACTACTGGATAATTTGGCTGAGTCACTGAGGTTGTACCGGGACCGCCCGGCATACTCCAATAAGCCCCTTTCACAGTTGCGTACTGATTAGTATTATTATTGAATACCTCGCTCTGTCCGGCTTTTTCGGCGGTAGTAACATAGCCGGTTGCTTTTACAAAGCGTTCAAACTGAGCGTTTGTGACCTCGTAAACGTCAATATAAAACGCGCTTAAATATACCTGACGATGAGGCAAGCCCGGCTTAGGGTCATCTAGCAGTTCATCGGTAAAAAAGTCTATCTGGCAATCAGGTTTAGGGATTACACTGCAAAGGGCGGCAAATTTTTGTAATTCTTCAAGGGTACTGCCCTGTATAAAGTTTCCTTCCGGGATGAACGCCATATTATCAACGATAACTGAAAGGGGGTTAGTCGTACTAGCGACAAGACCGGGCGTTAAAAGCAAGGCTAGACTACCAAGCAAGGCTGTTACTAAAAGAACCGTGACAGTTATTATTACAATTGGGGTGACGCCCCATCGCTGGATAAAAAAAACATCTTGACGGCGCGATACAGGCTTTGGTTCGGGTTCTGGACGTAACAACAGAAAACTGCTAGTTTCTGGCTCTTTCTCGAATAAAGGGGCAGTCTCTTCCGGTTCGATTTCTACTAAAATACTGCTCGATTGCGCTTCGGATTCTTCCGGTTCGCTTTTGCCAAATTCACTATCAGACGATTTGGTGAGAAAAGAATCATCTGCTTTGATTATAGCAACGGACTCGGATTTTTCAGTTGTAGTGGATTCGATTTTAGTTTCTTCAAACTGTATTTGCTCTGCATCAAACCGTTCTCTGTAGCCTCTGTAGTTATTCCGCTCGGCGGCTAACTGCCAAAATTCCCCCGCTTCTACTAGGCTTGTGATGACTTTGCGACTCATAAATAAGCCGATCAATTTATAAGTGTTTTTTTCGTCCGGCGCGTATTTGCCATGAATCCACCCGCTTACGGATTTGGTATCTTTCATGCCAACTAAACGCGCTAGAACGGTATTGTTAAGATTTGCTTTCGCGCTATAGTCCTGTATGAGTTTGCCAAGTTCGTTTAGCTTATTGTAGTTAGAATCAGTATTTTGCATATTACTCAAGGCATGAAAATAATAATAACTTTGATTTAGCCGAATATAGTATAAGGCACGAAATAAGGAATAAAATAGGGAACAAAGATTGGAATGAAAATGTCGAAAATATTCGATAAATATACTAGAATTATCAAGGGTTTGGCTAATTATTTAGCGACAATACTTATATTAACTGTTCGATTCAAACAGCCTGTGCGAGTTGTGCGAGCGAATGAGTTTGTTTGCTTGTGAATTATAACATGAAGCTAATGATTATTTAAATCCTTTTTATGAAACTCTACGTATTGCGCAAACAAATAATAATTATGCGTCTTTATTATATAATGCTCTTCTCTTCTAGTGAAATCCTGAATCATCCATTTTTTCGCATTTAAAATAAATGTTCCAAGTTTTTTAGTAACATGGTTTTAGCAAACGCAAAGGAAATAAGGATATGATTATATCAGGTAAGCAACTGGAAGAATATCAAACGCTGATTAAAAATTTGGTAGAACAAGGAAATACTCGCAATTCGATTGTCACAATATTAAAGAAACAGAAATTCAACTCTCTGGTTAGTCGTGATTTGATAACCGCCATGATGGTTTATGCACTCGCTGCTGCAACTGCGGGAGATTCGGGCGACATTAAAGCCTCCACCTATTCCAGCCAAATATTCGAACGCGCTAGAGTCGTTGCCGATATACTCGGTCAAAGCATACCAGAAAGGCTTGATATTTTGCTGTCAGAAATTTATCTAGCACACAATTTCTCACTCAACTGAGTGCCAATAATGAATGGGATTGTATCGGCAAAGTGCAGTCCCTTGTCGCATTGGTTAATCCGTTTCAGCTTCAGCATAACTTTTGCTTTGTCTGATAATCTGCTCTTTCTGCATTCTTTTTATCTCTTCAAGGGTCTTTAATATTAAGAACCCAATATGGCAAATGGAGTATAGCAGAAAGACAATCAAAATAAAGCCTGCCACCATTACAATTGTCAGGCATGATTACATCAAGTAAGCAACTGGAAGAGTATCAATTACTGATTAACAAATTGGTAGAGCAAGGGAATAATCGCAAGGCGATTGTCGCAATCTTAAAGAAACAGGAATTCAACTTTCTGGTTAGTCGTAATTTGATAACTGCGATGATGGTTTATGCGCTTGCTACTGCGACTGCGGGAGGGTCGAGCAATACCACCTATTCCAATCAAATATTCGAACGTACCCGTATCGTTGCAGAAATTCTTGGTCATTGCATACCTGACAGGCTTGACCATTTGCTGTCAGAAATTGATGAATCCTATAAGTGTAAGCGTAACTGATTTTAAGGGATTGCACTCTTAAAACAAAAAGTCGAAGGGTTTTAAAATCCTTCGACCTGTCGTTAAGCTAAAGCTAGGGTTATTTCAGTTTTACCACCCCAAAAGGTAGCTCATCCTGCGTTTCATCTTCCTTCTCAGCTACTTTACGTCCGGGTTGCCATTCACAGGAAGGATCTTCGGTAAGCAATTCGGTCGCTTTTATGATAGCCTGATCCGCGCCCCAACAAATTTTGTCCGACCCTATAGAGTCAACCAATCCGGCGCGTTCCATCATACGTAGCACCTGTGGTTGCAAGCCCGTGAGAAAAAGCAACCCTCCTTTTTTAAGCTGGTCATGCCAGATATTCTCAATGGCATGTAGTCCAGAAGCATCAATAACTGGCACGCCACGCATGGAGAGAATTAACGCGCTACTCGGCGACAAGTTCTCCAAGCGTTCGGTAAACTGGCTGGCAGCCCCAAAAAAGAGCGTGCCGCTGATATAAACCACCCTGATGCCGCTCAATTCGTTGCTAACCTTTAACCCGGCAGCTCGTAATCGTTCCCAATCCACGTCAGTAGGTACAATATCAAGACTTGCTACTTGGCTAATAAATAGCAGTAGGCTAAACACTATACCAATCAAAATTGCTTGCGTAAGGTCGAAAGTTACAGTGGAAATCATGGTAACAAGCAAAACCAGAGCAGGGCTTTTGAGGCGGCGCTTGAAGTAGAATTTTATCAAATGCCATTCGTTCATACGCCATGCCGTTACCATTAGCACTCCCGAGAGGGCAGATAATGGAATTTGACCGATTAGGCTACCCAGTAAAAGGGCGCTTGCCAATAATGTCGCGGAATGGATAAAGCTAACCATTCTCGTAACGCCACCCGCTTTAACTCCCACGCTAATACGGGCAATAGCAGCAGTAGCCGGTACACCACCCACAAAAGGTAGCAGCATATTCCCTACACCCTGCGCTATCAACTCCTGATTCGCGTCAAGCTTTTTTCCAGTCATACGCCCTGCTACTACCCCCGCCAGTAGGCTCTCGATTGCACCCAGCGCCGCAATGGCGGAAGCCGGAGCAAGTAGTTCGCCAATCTGCGAAAAGCGATTAGGGTCAATAGTGAAGTGTTCATCAAGAATGATAGTGGCAGGTACTTTACCTATAAGCGCCACGTTCCAGTTCAATAGCCAAGCTACAAGCGAGGAAAGCGCGATTCCCAATAGGGCGGCAGGTACTTTAGCGGTAAGCTTTACCTTGGGAAGCGCAAGCATCACCGCCATTACAATTAGTCCGCATGCAATCGAAGACCAGTTTATGCTTGGTATTGTCTCGGTGAAATAACCGATGATTTTCAGCGTTGTGGTATCCGCGCCTTTGGTTTTTACGCCCAGAAAATTATCTATCTGCCCTACAAAAA